>JBOFIW010000417.1:0-16055 GCA_051650365.1 Vibrio sp.
CCGCCATAGGTTATGCATTAACTGCTCAAGAATGGTGGAGCGCCAAAGCAACCGTTAGCCAACCGCAATTGCAAGATATTGCTAGCTACCAACAAGCAGTAAAGCGTTATCAGCCGCTGTTTGATGTGTATCAAGAAGATGGCACCATTATTGTCAGTAATACATTAGATAGCTTGATTGACCCTAAGCTCATTTTTCAGCAATTTATTCAAACGTTTAATGCTAACGGTACCAAACGCCGCTTTATGCAAACCAACCCTACGTTTTTAACTTTGCAAAAGCAGATGCTGGGCCAAACCAATGATCCGGAGGTTATGCAGAAGTTATACGAAGAGTGGCTTGATCGTATTCAAGTTTCTGCGGTAGATAAAAAAGCTAACGAGATATTTACACTAAGCTTTCAATCTGTCGATAAAGCCAGCAGCTTAACCTTACTTAATGACTATATTCAGTTTGTAAATCAAACCCTCAATCAGTATCTCAATGATAATTTAATTAGTACCTTGGCAACCAAATATGGCGAGCTGACACAACAAGAGAAGAACCTACTGCAACAAACACAATTACGTTTGCAAGTTGAGTTAGAGCGTGCCCAATATGCGTTAAGCATTGCTGAGGCGGCTGATATTAAACAGCCAGTACAAAATTTAGGTGAACAAGAGATTTTTGCGATTAACATTGGTAGCCGTGCCTTAAAAGCTAAGGTAGATGCCTTAAAATCAATCAAACATTTGAGTGTATTTGATCCAAGACTGGCGATTTTACAAAGTAAGCTGAGCCAATTTGATTTAGATGGATTGAATGCAGATGCTAAGTGGTCGGTAAATGGTTTCTACTATCTAGACCAACCTGAACAACCACTCACCCGAGATAAACCTAAGCGTGCTTTGATTGTGGTGCTTGGTGGTTTATTTGGCGGAATGCTGGGTATGGCAATATTGTTGGTACGCCTTGCGTTTAAGAAGGTATGACTAAAAATTCACGTCATCAATATCTATTAGGAATGGTTGAAGCAAAATCTAGACTTAACAAGGGATGGCGAATATGTGGTTGTCTCAAAATGGACCAAAATTATCTCAGTTGTAGAAGCCTGCTGAGATAAAAAGTAGCAAATTAGAGTAATTAAGATGATAAAAAATAGAAAAATTCGAATAGCAGTCGTTGGTTGTGGGCGTATTTCTAAAAATCATTTCGGTTCAATTGAGCAGCGTGATTCAGAATATGAATTGGTCGCAGTGTGTGATAACAACCCTGAAGTGTTAGAGTTGCATGCAATTCAATACGGCGTTCCAGGGTATCACTCGATAGATGATCTACTCGCCTCACAATTGCTTGATGTTGTCACCTTGTGCACCCCAAGTGGCATACATGCGCAGCAAACTATAAAAGCTGCTCAAGCAGGCGTGCATGTTATCACTGAAAAACCGATGGCCACTAAGTGGGAAGATGGACTAGCAATGGTTAAAGCATGTGATGAAGCAGGAGTGCGTTTATTTGTGGTTAAACAAAACCGCCGTAATTCAACCTTGCAATTACTTAAGCGTGCGGTAACGGAAAAACGATTTGGTAAAATCCATATGGTGCATTTGAACGTGTTTTGGACTCGCCCACAAGAGTATTATGATCGCGCCGCTTGGTCTGGCACTTGGCATATGGATGGTGGGGCGTTTATGAACCAAGCTACCCATTATGTTGATCTCCTCCATTGGCTCGTGGGTTCCATTGAAACCATCCATGCCATGACTTCCACTCATCGTGATATTGAAGTGGAAGATAGTGGTGTGGTGAACATCAAATGGCGTAATGGCGCGTTAGGCTCAATGGCAGTCACTATGTGTACATATCCCAATAATTTAGAGGGTTCAATTACTATTTTGGGTGAAAAAGGAACAGTGCGTATTGGTGGAGTTGCCGTCAATGAAATTCAAGAATGGAAGTTTGCTGAATCGAAAGACTATGATCAACAAATCGAACAAGCCAACTATC
This sequence comes from Vibrio sp., assembly GCA_051650365.1. Taxonomy (GTDB): domain Bacteria; phylum Pseudomonadota; class Gammaproteobacteria; order Enterobacterales; family Vibrionaceae; genus Vibrio. The sequence goes on from JBOFIW010000417.1 coordinate 1,987, forward strand.
AAACTAGCTCTGTCTATGGTTTTGGTCACCCACCTTACTTTAAAAATGTTGCGGATGTATTGTATGGCAAGGCAGAACCAGAAACCGACGGTCGTGAAGGTTTAAAATCGCTTGAGCTATTGATCAGCATTTATCGTTCAGCTCGCGATCATAAAGAAATTGGCCTACCCCTCAATCTTTGATAATTAATCGGATTCGTCATGAAATTGGAAAAACTTAAAATTGGTATTATTGGCTTAGGTTACGTTGGTCTACCACTAGCGGTTGAGTTTGGTAAAAAATTTACGACACTTGGTTTTGATATCAATCAAAAGCGGGTAGAAGAATTAAAACAAGGTGTAGATATTACGCTTGAATGTAGCACCGAAGAGCTTAATAGTGCCCCATTACTTGCCTATACACATCAATTAGAAAACATTAAAGACTGTAACTTTTATATCGTCACCGTGCCTACGCCAATTACGGATGAAAAAACTCCAGATTTGACACCTCTTAAAAAGGCTTCGGAAGCATTGGCCAAAGTGATTTCACAAGGGGATATTGTTGTTTTTGAATCAACGGTATATCCAGGTGCGACAGAAGAAGTATGCCTTCCCATCATTGAGAAAAATTCAGGCTTAGTCTTCAACCGTGATTTTTTTGCGGGTTACAGTCCTGAACGGATCAATCCGGGCGATAAAGTCAATCGCCTGACTACGATCATGAAGATCACCTCTGGTTCGACACAAGAAGCCGCTGATTTTGTCGATGAAGTTTATGCTTCGATTGTTACTGCTGGTACCCATAAAGCTCCGTCGATGAAAGTGGCTGAAGCGGCAAAAGTGATTGAAAATACTCAGCGCGATCTGAATATTGCAATCATTAATGAGTTTGCCAAAATCTTTAATAAACTGGGCATTGATACCGAAGCAGTGCTAAAAGCCGCGGGTACAAAATGGAACTTTTTGCATTTTAAACCGGGGTTAGTTGGAGGCCACTGCATCAGTGTTGATCCATACTACCTTACTCATAAAGCGCAAGAAGTTGGCTATCGACCAGAAGTTATTTTAGCTGGCCGTCGTATTAATGATGGTATGGGTGAATATGTCGCCACACAATTAGTTAAAGCACTGTCGCGTAATAAAATTCATATTGATGAAGCCAAAGTGCTGATCATGGGCTTTACCTTTAAAGGTGATTGCCCTGATGTTCGTAATACCAAAATCATTGATGTTGTTAATGAGCTGCAAGATTTCAATATGTCTGTTGATGTGTATGATAGCTGGGCCTCGAAAGAGGAAGTGAAGCTCGAGTATGGTATTGAGTTGATTGATGAGCTGCGCGATGGTTACTACGATGCAATTGTGCTCGCGGTTGATCATAGTCAGACCAAGAAAATGGGTGCTGAAAAATTACGTCGTTTAGGCAAAGCAAATCATGTGCTTTATGATGTCAAGCATGTATTAACTGCTAATGAGTCTGATATACGTCTTTAATTTTATTCAACAACATCGCTTCAAACAGTTACTAATTTTAGGAAATATAATGAGTAGATTCTTTAATAGGGAACTAAATTTAAATGAGCTATATTCCATATCAGAAATATGTTCATTTGATAATAAAGAAATGAAATTTAGTTCGATCAGTGATGGCAATATTGGAGGTGAGTCAACTATTTGTGCTTATGTCAAAGGGAAAAAACCTCTAATAGTTGAGAATCAACTGGTTATTGCAAGTCAGCCCATTGATGGTTATAAAGTTATCATTTCGGATAACCCAAAAAAATTGCTGAATCAGATTATTTCGGAAATAAAAAATATAGTCGGATTTAAAGAGAATTACATAGGGAAAACTAACTTTAATAATATAAGTATTGGGAAAAATTGTGTAATAGAAGACAATGTTTTCATTGGCGATGGTACAAAGATTGAGCACAATGTTGTATTGCACAGTGGCACTTATATTGGAGAAGGATGTATTATCCGTTCGGGAAGCATAATTGGTGGTGAAGGATATGGTTTTAGCAAAGAAGAAGATGGTACTCTAGTAAGAGAAATATTTTTAGGTGATGTAATAATTGGTAATAATGTTGAAATAGGTTACGGGTGTGCAATTGTACGGGGGATAATTAATGATACTATTATCTCTGATGGAGCGAAATTAGATAACTTAGTTCATATCGCTCATGATTGCAATATTGGCCGTAATACAACGATTACTGCTGGTGTATCTTTATGTGGTTATGTCTCTATTGGTGAAAATTCCAGATTGGCTCCAAACTCTACAGTGAAACAAAGAGTCCATGTTGGAAAAGATTGTACTATTGGACTTGGGGCTGTAGTACTAAAAAATGTACCAGATGGTGATGTAATGATTGGAAATCCTGCATTATCATTAACAAGAAAGAGGCGCTAATAATGGATTTTATTGATCTATCTACACAGCAAATGCGAATTAAAAATAAAATTGATGCAGGTATAAAAAAAGTACTTACACATGGTCAATATATTCTTGGTCCTGAAGTTGCTGAATTAGAAGAAAAACTCGCTGCGTTTACTGGTGTTAAGCACTGCATCACTGTGGCCAATGGTACTGATGCTCTACAAATTGCCCAAATGGCGCTTGGAGTTGGTCCTGGTGATGAAGTGATAACTCCTGGATTTACTTATATAGCCACCGCGGAAACGGTTGCTTTGCTAGGAGCCAAGCCTGTTTATGTTGATGTTTGCTCTAAAACATATAATCTAGATCCTGCTAAATTAGAGAGTGCTATTACGCCAAAAACGAAAGCGATTATTCCTGTTAGTCTATACGGTCAATGTGCAGATTTTGATGCTATTAACGCTATAGCTGCGAAATATAGCATTCCTGTTATTGAAGACTCTGCGCAAAGTTTTGGTGCCAGCTATAAGGGAAAAAAATCATGTAACTTAAGCACCATTGCATGCACCAGTTTTTTTCCAACTAAGCCACTGGGGTGCTATGGTGATGGCGGCGCTATATTTACCAATGATGATCAATTAGCTTTAGTGATGCGTCAAATTGCGCGTCATGGTCAGGATCGCCGTTATCACCACATTCGTGTTGGTATAAACAGTCGATTAGATACTTTACAAGCTGCCATTTTATTGCCAAAACTTGAAATTTTGGATGAAGAAATCGAGTTAAGGCAGTATGTTGCAAATACCTATACTCGGTTGTTAAATGAGGTAGGTATCCTTTCAACGCCATTTGTGAAGCCGCATAATGTTTCTGCTTGGGCACAATATACTCTCCGTGTTAAGAATAGAACTGAAGTTCAACAGAAGCTCAAAGAGGTTGGTATTCCTACAGCGGTGCATTATCCAATTCCATTGAATAAACAACCTGCGGTTGCCGATAACAGCATTCAATTAGCGATTGGTGATGAAATTGCCCAAGAAGTAATGAGTCTGCCTATGCACCCTTATCTAACCGAACAAGATATTCAACGTGTGGTAGAGAGTTTGGTTCAATGATCTCGGTTCCTTATCGTAAGGACATTCAAGGTTTAAGAGCCGTTGCAGTACTTGCAGTTATGGTTTTTCACTTAAACCACAACTTGCTTCCCGGCGGTTTTGTTGGTGTTGATGTATTTTTAGTTATTTCAGGTTTTTTAATCACTAGTATTTTATTGCATAAGAAAGCCAATAAGCATTACTGTGTTTCTGAAACTCTGAAATATTTTTATATGAGCCGCTTCAAACGGATTGCTCCAGCTTATTTTTCTATGTTGATTGTGATAGCTCTGTTTGCTGCAGTATTTTTTCTACCGAGTGATTTCAATACGTTTAGGAAAGGGTTGGAAAAAGCAGCTTGGTTTAGCAGTAACCACTATTTTGCTGATTTTGGTGATTACTTTTCCCCTGCTAGCTACGAACAACCATTATTGCACACATGGTCATTAGCGGTAGAAATTCAATTTTATCTACTAGCCCCTTTTCTAGTACTGCTGCTTCCTGTTCGGTATTTAAAATGGACGTTTATTGGACTACTAATTGGCTTAACAGGCTTGGTTGAATATCGTCTGCGGTTTATAGGTCTGGAGCAAGCGACTTATTACAGCCTTTACGCTCGTTTGCCAGAGTTTTTTGCTGGTGGTCTGGCAGCGTTAAACGTAATGACTGTACCGAAACGTTTAGGCGATTCTAAATGGCTTAGTGTTATTGGTTTGACATTGATTGTTATTGCCGTGATTGTTCAACCGAAGATGGGACCTGTTCCTGGTGTTGCCGCCCTGTTACCTGTAATCGGGACTGTATTGTTACTTAGCCAGCCCGCTCAATATTGGGTAGACAAGTTACTGAGTAGTAGCATTCTAGTATGGGTTGGTGCTTTGTCTTATTCTCTTTATCTGTGGCATTGGCCAGTATTGGCTTTTTTACGATATTTTACAGGTACAGAAGTATTGAGTTTTGAGCTTACTTTATTGTTTGTTGTATTAACGTTGCTAGTGGCATCATTCTCTTACTACGGTATAGAAAGCTTTTTCCGAAATAACTACAAAGCTAATAGACAGTGTTTTATTTGGTTAGTTATGGCTATGTCAGCATTTACCATTTCACAAACCATGGGAAAAGTGAATGATTTATTCACACCAGAATTGCTGCCTATTGAATATAGGCGATACGCAGACCCATCGAAAATTTGTCATGGGCAAATTGTCGATGATTGTTTACAGGGTGACTTAAGCAGTGACAGAGAGATTTTGGTATTAGGTGACTCTCATGCTGCCATGTTGAACCATTTTTTTGATCACTTAGGTAAAGAATTAGGATTCAAGTCGCGTATTATAACTGCAAGTAACTGTGTAACTATTCCATCGTTCGACTATCAAAGAATACCTGAATATTCAAAAAGTACTTGTCTACAACAATTAAAAGAAGCTGAAAAGTTTATTGGTGAGTCTAAATACATATTTATTGCTGCATTCTGGAGTTGGCACTTACAAAGCCAGGATTTTAAAATTGCATTAGAAAGTTTTATTTCTGAGGCTGATGAATATAAAAAAATATATTTGTTAGGCCAGGAGCCACTGCTGTCTAAAAGTCCAGAGAGAAGCCAAAGGTTTTCAAATTTGAAACTGGACGATCCTTTAACAATCGATGAGTCTTATAAAGTAACCAATAGTTGGTTGAAACAACTAGCTATAAAATATCAAGAAAAATCAATATATCTTGAGTCGGACACACTTGTAATATTTAATAATCCACCATATTACAATGGAGTTCCACTATATTTTGATGCGCATCACTTGAATGAGATAGGTGCAAAGCTATATGCCGAATCTTTTGCTAAAGAAATTGAGATGATTTTTCGAAAAAGTTAAAGTGTATACCAACAAGAAAAACTATTTCTATGAGAGGGTAATTACACAAGAAGAAATTAGCAATTACTCGATCTGATGATTGCTTTCAGTATCTTTTAAGTTCTTCCGCAGATTGGTTGTAGAGCAATCTACGAATAATGGTTTTCTGCTTGCTAGCAACAGTGCCTGAAAGCGCCAATTCTCTATCGTGAAGCTTGGTTACATTTTTTAACTTTGTTATTCTAACAATAGGGTCTATCTGGATAGTAAGGCTTTATTAACTCGATTCCCAGTCTATTGAATACCTGTTGATATCCTGGAAACGTCAGAAGACATATTTAGAGCAATGTCGTAATAAATATAGAGGGGCTATTAGCCATGTAGCCATTGACTCAAATCTTTATTTAGAGTTAGCGAAAAGTGAAAAAACATGGTGCTGAAAAATGTAGAACATGACGCAAACTACACTTGACTATTGAAGTGGATAGGTAGGAAGTTATTAGTATGGAGGTTAGTCTTGTCAATATAGGTGATAGTAATGTGTTACTCAATCCACCGTGTAGAAAGATCACTAACGTATCTGCTGATGACATATATGATATCAATAGTTGCAACGATCAGTGGTAATATCCAACAAAACATTCCTCCGGAGTTTGAAAGTCCAGACGAGCTCGGGGCCTGCTGTTAAGTTTGTGGGCAATCGCGTTCACTTTGCTTGAGTGAGTGTGTCATAGAGGTGCCTTTGTGGAGATATTGTCGGATAAGTCCGTTGGTATTTTCATTGGCTCCTCGTTCCCAAGAGTGGTGTGGGCTAGCAAAATAAAATTGAGTATCGGTGGCGTCAATAAGCTCATGTTGGTTAAACTTAGTGCCATCATCGGCGGTAATGGAGGTAAACAGGCCATCAAATCGACTCATAAGCTGAATGGTTCGCCGATCAAGTGATGCGGTTGCCCAATCAGGGGGGGGGAAGTCGGTCATGCGCTCAACGAGCGCCACGATACAGTGTTGGGGCTTTGTTGCGTAATTCGAGGGAACTAAATCAGAAGGTTACGATCTGATCGGTTAACTGAGTTAATTCCCCTAGTCTCATGCCGAAACCTCGCTACAAAACAACGAACTGGAAACAGTACAACAAAGCCTTAATCAACCGTGGTTCACTCACTTTCTGGATTGATGAAGAAACCATTCGCTAGTGGAAGCAGAGTAAACAAGATAAACGTGGTAGACCTCGTCAGTTCAGCGACTTAGCCATTACCACTGCGCTTATGGTGAAACGAGTCTTCTCAATGCCGTTGAGAGCATTGCAAGGGTTTATCGATTCTGTTTTTTCATTGGCTAACGTCCCTATAGTCTGCCCACATTATAGTTGTATCAGTCGAAGAGCTAAGCAAGTAGAGGTTTCATTTAACCCAAAGACTAGAGGTGCAATACAGCATCTAGCCATTGATGCGACGGGTCTCAAGGTTTATGGCGAAGGTGAATGGAAGGTCAAGAAGAATGGTACTGACGGGAAGCGTAGTGTCTGGAGAAAATTGCATTTAGCGATAGACACCAGCACTCACGAAATTGTCGCGGCAGAACTAAGTTTATCTAATGTTACCGATGCAGAAGTCCTTCCTAACTTGCTCAAGCAAACACGCCGAAGAATTATCGAGATATCTGGTGATGGCGCTTATGACACAAGGGATTGCCACGATGCCATACGGTTCAAGCGAGCTGTTCCACTCCTCCCTCCAAGAGAAGGGGTAGCCTTCTGGGAGAATGGGCACCCTAGGAATTTAGCGGTAGGTTGCCAGAAGCTCTACGGCTCCAACAATAAGTGGAAAAAACGGTACGGCTATCATAAACGCTCACTATCAGAGACAGCAATGTATCGAGTAAAGTAGTTGTTAGGTGGGCGATTAAGTCTGAGAAACTACAATGCTCAGGTTGGTGAAACTTACGCCATGATTAAAGCGCTGAACAAACTTACAGGGCTTGGTATGCCTGAAACTCGGTGTGTTGTATAAGAATCAATCAATTGTAGGCAGCTTGGTTCTCTGACCGAATTACGCAACAAAGCCACTAGTCATATATAGCATTGTTACATACAAGCCAATCTAAATAACAACATCTGTTCGGAATGTTTTAGGATGCATAAAAGAAGCTTTATTTACTGAATGCTCATGATTTATTCGTGGGATTTTAATTTCTGTTCCTTAGGCATTTTTAGACGAAATAATTTTCTATTATGATAAAAAATAACTTTTTCAAGTCTGTGGGCACTGTCGCATTGGGTACATTGTTAGCACAGGTGCTTGGCGCAGCTATGATGCCCGTACTCACTAGGCTTTATGGTCCTAGTGAATTTTCTCAATTTTCTCAATTCATATCATTTGTTTATATTTTGTCTTCTATTGTATGTTTAAGGTTTGAAGTTGCGATACCAATTAGTAATACAGATCAAGATGCAAAAGATCTCATGGTATTATCGATAATAGTTAATTTGATTTTTAGTATATTGGTATATTTTTTACTAAAAGAGCTAGCGAGTTATTTAAATATCAAGAATATTGAGTACATATCTCTATGTTCTTTCTTGATTGGGGTTATGAATGCCTTTCACTTTTATTTAATAAGATTAAAGTATTACAAAAGTACATCTAAATGTAAAGTGTTGCAAATAGTTACACAATCTGTATCTCAAATTGTATTTTTTTACTTAATCCCAACAATGGGGCTTATATTTGGCCAGGTGATGTTAACTTTGTCTGGAATTATATTCTATGGTTTGGTTTTTTTATCTTTCAATGAAAGACTAAGAATTGGGACTGATAGTTTAAAAAAGGTTTTTTTCCGGTATGGCGATTATCCAAAATACTCAACACTGGAGTCGTTGGCTAATGTTTCATCTATATACTTACCTATAGTGATTATATCAAATTATTCTGATTCAAATGACGCTGGTTATATTTTGCTTGCAATGAAACTCTTGCAAATGCCTTTGGGGTTAATAGGGAATTCTATTGCCCAAGTTTATATCTCAGAAGCTAAAACAAAATGCAATGAAAAAAGGCTATATTTGTATAGTAAAATGGTAATTTGGAAATTGGTTATTTTAGGCGGACCTGTGATTTGTCTCATTGGCATTACTGCTCCATTTGGTTTTAAGTACATTTTTGGTAGTGAATGGGCTACGTCAGGACATTATGCTCTTTACATGACACCCTGGTTTATTATGCAGTTTATTACATCACCAATATCAATGGCTTTGTATGCAATTGGGAAGCAAAAAATATCAATGATTTTACAATTATTTGGGATGGCTGTTCGTTGTTCGCTTGTTATTGTTGCAATTTTGTTTTTTTCCGGATATGTATCAGAGTTTTACTTTATTTCTGGCTTTATATTTTATACAGTTTATTTTATTGTGGTAATGAAAAGTATCAAAGATTATGAGAGTTTAAATTAATATGAAGGTGGCATATTTACTTGAGTTAGACGTTGAAAAACACCTAGGAGTAAAAAACAAAATTTTAAGCCAGTGTGAATCAATGGAAAAAAACGGATGTAAAGTGGAAATTTTTGTTTTTTCACCGATTAAAACCAATTCAATTAAATTCAATATAATAAATACATTGAATGTGAATTCTAAAAATAAGTTACTATCACAAATATTGCGGTATCTTAACAGAACTCTCAGTGTAAATAAAATGTTGATTGAGATTGATAGGTTTAAGCCGGATGTGATTTATTATCGAGAAAATGTTTATTTTCCTGGGTTAAATAAAATTTTTAAAAAATATAAAGTAGTATGTGAAGTTAATACAACGCATCTTGGTAAAAGAGAAAAAATAGGTAACAGTGTCTTGAGTTATTTTGGTTCTTTAATTAGATATAGAGGCTATAAATATATTAATGGATTTGTGGCAGTATCTAATGAGATTCAATATGAACATATTACCTTAGGCTATATGCCATCAATAGTTATTTGTAATGGAATTTCCCATATAGATAAGAAACAAAGTAAACCTTACAAAAATACTGATAATGTTAATATAGTTATGGTAGGATCTCCTAACCAGTCCTGGCAGGGATATGAACTATTTTTTGAACTTTCGAAATTACTAGATAATGTAAACTATAGTTATTATTTAATTGGTCCAAGATCTGAAGACTTCCAAGATACAGGTTACGTTAAGTGCCTTGGTTATCTCCAAGAACAGGAGTTGAATAAATTTTTAGAGAAAATAGACGTTGCTATGGGGTCATTGGCTTGTTTTAAAAAAGATATAAATGAAGTTTCATCTCTAAAACATAGATTATACGCCTCTAAGAGGCTACCATTTATTGCCTCTGTTAAAGATACCGATTTTTCAACAGAACCTTTTATGTTGACTTTGCCTAATAATGAGCGGTGTATTAAAGATCATTTGAATAAAATAAAGGAGTTTATAGAGATGTCAACGAAGATAGATCTTTACTCTGAAGTTGATTTATCAATATACCTAGAAATGACAAAAGCAAATGAACGTGTAGCATTTTTAAAAACAGTGGTTTGTAGATGATATTTAACCGTGCACTAGATGCTTTAAAAGCACTTTCATTTTCATTGTATATGCTATTGCCTTTTTTTTTAGAGTATTTGGTAAATAATTTTAATATTGATAGCTATATAGTATATATAATTCTTTTGTTTGTTGTTTTATTGTTTTTTGTTGATTTTAAACCTTTCGTTAATGTTTATTTGTTAGCTTATCTTGTGTTTTTCTCTGTAGTTAACATGATGGTTTTTTTCTATGCAGAAAATGTTCAATCTAAATATATACTATCATTTTTTTTGGCTATGGTCCTTTCTTTAGTGTTTATATCTCAAAGGAGATATAACTTTTTGTTAAATATTCCAGGCTTTGTATTTTATATTTCGATAATAGCAATTCCAATTGCAGCTGGTGGTGTATACCAAGGAATTCATTTGTTTTTGTTAGACACAAGAATGGGATTTAATGTTAATCCATTATCTTTGGCTGTGTTATCGGGTTTTTCAATAATTTCTTTTTCATATAAAAAGAGGGCATTTTTTGATTTTATTCTTTTATTAGTTCCTATCTTTGGGTTTATTGTTTCTGCAAGTAAAGGTCCTTTAATTGCGATCTTAATCCTATGGATGTGTACACGTTCAAAACAGGTCTCATTTTTTAGTAAACTAGTTATATCATCAGTAATTGCATTTATTGGTGCTGTTTTTATCGCTTCAGCTCGAGGTGGTATTATAACCGATAATTCTGTAGGTATAAGAACGTATTTATATGATGTTTCTTTTGAATTAATATCAAAAAATGTTTTTATCCCAGAGGAATTAGATGCATTTGGCATTGTTACGGGGATTGATTATCCACACAATATATTTCTAGATGTATGGATGCGCTCTGGATTTCTATCTCTACTTTTTTTGATTAGTATGATTGTTATTTTGCTTTGTATTTCTTTTTTTGGAAAGAAATATAATGTTTTAAACTCATTTTCGCTATATTTGATTTTTGTTATGATGTTTTCTTTTTCTTATTATGATATGGTGAAAATATTAATACCGTTATCCTTTATGTCAATTTCATATTATTTTTATGATTTGCGTTTGGCTTTGTTGCATAATTCGAGGGAGCTAAATCAGAAACTTACGATCTGATCGACTAAATAAGTTAATTCGATACCTCGCTACAAAACAACGAACTGGAAACAGTACAACAAAGCCTTAATCAACCGTGGTTCACCTACCTTCTGGATTGATGAAGAAACCATTCGCAAGTGGAAGCAGATTAAACAAGATAAACGCAGTAGACTTCGTCAGTTCAGTGACTTAGCCATTACTATTGTGCTTATAGTGAAACGAGCTTTCTCAATGTCGTTGAGAATTTTGCAAGGGTTTATCGGCTCTGTTTTTTCATTGGCTATAGCCTGTCTATATTATAGTTGTATCCGTCGAAGAGCTAAGCAAGTAGAGGTTTCATTTAACCCAAAGACTAGAGGTGCAATACAGTATCTAGCCATTGATGCGATGGGTCTCAAGGCTTATGGTGAAGGGAAGGTCAAGAAGCATGATACTGACGGAAAGCGTAGGGTCTGGAGAAAATTGCATTTAGCGGTAGACACCAGTATTCACGAAATCGTCGCGGCAGAACTGAGTTTATCTAATGTTGCCGATGCAGAAGTCATCAAGCAAAGCGAGATATCTGGTGATGGCGCTTATGGCACAAGAGATTGCCACGATGCCATACGGTTCAAGCGAGCTGTTCTACTCATCCCTCCAAGAGAAGGGGCAGCTTTCTGGGAGAATGGTCACCACAGGAATTTAGCGGTAGGTTGCCAAAAAATCTACGGATCCAACAATTAGTGGAAAAAGCGGTATGACTATCATAAACGCTCACTATCAGAGACAGTAATGTATCGAGTGAAGCCGTTGTTAGGTGGGCGGTTAAGTCTGAGAGCCTACAATGCTCAGGTTGGTGAAATTTACGCTATGATTAAAGCTTTGAACAAGCTTACAGGTATTGGTTGTTGTATAAGAATTGCTCAATTTAAGGTGGTTGAGTTCTCAGACTGAATTACGCAACAAAGGCATAATGAACATCAAATATTATGAAATTAACAAGTGTAAATTAAGCAGGCAATTAACACTTTAAGATATTTTCTGTTTTAAAGTGTTAGTATATGTTTAGTTATGTATGAAATGGTAGCCACCTACCGCTACATACAAAAAGTATCATCTTATTATAAATAACAATATGGTTATACTTATAAGTGTTGAATGTTTTTATTGTAAGCTTGTGTTTTAATTTATAATATTTACAGTTAAATTGGTGGATTTTATTTGAGTTTGTTGTAGATAAAACTAGTATTAAAGAAGTGTTTTTATCATCAAATTTGGTTTAATTAATGAATATTGCATTACTTTCACAAAACGCCTTTCCAGGCCATCTTGTTTTTCGTAAAGATTTAATAAAAACTTTAGTTAAAAATGGGCATACTGTTTATGCTTTTGCAGTTGACTATACTCAAACAACACGAATGAAAGTTCAGGAATTAGGTGCAATTCCTGTCGACTATAGTATACAGCGAGCTGGGTTGAATCCAATAAAAGATTTGAACACTATATGTCAACTTAGTAGATTATTCCGAATCTACCAGATAGACTCAGTTTTTAGTTTCTTTGTTAAACCATCTATGTATGGGACTTTAGCTGCGCAATTCGCTGGATGTAAAAATAAAATCGCTATGATAGAAGGGTTGGGATTTATTCATACTCCATCCCAATCTGGATTAACCTTGAAACAGAAATTATTGCAATATATTCATGGGATCCTAGCTACTTTCACTTATGCTTTTGCTGACAAAGTACTATTTTTAAACTCTGATGACCCTCAAGACTTAAATAAATTTTCAATTATTAACAGAAAAAAAATAGAAGTGTTTGGGCCAATCGGTTTAGATCTGGCCTCTTATTCCTATCAAGTGCCTCAACTAAATAATAAAGTTCGTTTTGTTTTTGTTGCGCGACTACTTAAAGAAAAAGGTATTTTCGAATACCTTGCAGCAGCGAAAAAAATAAAATCATTGTACCCTAATGTAGAGTTTGTTGTATTAGGTGGTTTGGATGAGGAAAACCCTGGAGGAATTAAGCTCTATCAACTACAAACACTGAAAGATGATGGCACGATTATCTATCCTGGATTTGTTGATAATGTAGAGGAATGGGTGCGATCTTCTCACGTATTTGTTTTACCGTCTTACTATAGAGAAGGAGTTCCACGTTCAACTCAAGAAGCAATGGCTATTGGCCGAGCGGTGATTACGACTGATGTACCAGGTTGCCGAGAAACAGTTATAGATGGTTACAATGGTTTTTTGGTGCCCAAATGGGATGTTGATCGACTTGTTCATGCTATGGAAATGTTTATTCACCAGCCCTGTCTGATTAGAACAATGGGGGAGGCTAGCCATCAAATGGCTATTGATAAATTTGATGAAAAAATAATTACGCCAAAGTTGGTTCATCTTATTACTAAAGTTTAATTACAAAAATATCATTGTTGTAATTCATGACGATGTGGAAATGTACATATTTGTGAGGTGTCGATGAAAGTTTTGTTAACTGGCAGCACGGGTTTTGTTGGTAATGCTGTGGCAGTGTCAATTCAAGCTCAGGAACTTCGTTTACTTGGTAGGAGGCCATCTAACGTAGAGGGTTTTTTTTGTAAAGCTGAGCTAAATAAAAATGAAGATTATTCTGAATATTTAGAAAACATTAACGTTGTTATACACATTGCTGCTCGTACTCATAGTATGAATGATTCCGTTGATAACTCACTTGAAAGTTATCGGGAAATAAATACTTGTGGTACTGTCAATTTAGCCCGTCAAGCAGCGAAAGCTGGCGTAAAGCGATTTATTTTTATTAGCAGTATTAAGGTCAATGGTGAAAGCACAATTTTAGGTGAGCCATTTAGAGCCGATAATTTTGCTCAACCTGAAGACGATTATGGAATATCTAAATCTGAAGCAGAACAGGAACTTTTTGCTATTGCTCAAGAAACTGGCATGGAGGTTGTGGTCATACGACCAACTTTAGTTTATGGTGTTGGCGTGAAAGCCAACTTTGCTTCGTTAATGAACTTAGTATCTAAAGGTATTCCATTGCCATTTGGCTGCATTAATCATAACAAACGTAGCCTAGTTTCCGTCGATAACTTGGTCGATTTAATCATAACCTGTATGGATCACCCTA
>JBOFIW010000418.1:0-16773 GCA_051650365.1 Vibrio sp.
ATTGCCTCACCCATACCAATTGCCGTACCAGATGGTGCATCGACTTTATGGCGATGATGAGCTTCAATGATTTCGATATCACAGTAGTCACCCATCACTTTGGCGGCTTTTTCCAGCAGTTTAAACACTAAGTTCACACCAACGCTGTAGTTGGGTGCCATGACAATTGGAATCTTCTTTGCTACTTGTTCAATGGTTTGGCGCTGGGTTTCGGTAAAGCCGGTCGTACCAATAACCAGTTTTTTACCATGCCGCTCACACAGGGCTAAGTTAGCCAAGGTACTGACTGGTGCTGTGAAATCAATAATCACATCAAAGTGTTCAACGGCTTGCTCTAGGTTATCAACCAAAACAATACCTTGTTTACCAATACCGCACAGCTCACCAATGTCTACGCCCACTAATGAGGATTCCGGACGCTCAGATCCTGCGCCCAATTCGGAAAGCCGATTCTGGTGCGTTGCTTTTACCAGATTGCGTCCCATACGTCCTGCGGCACCCGCAATCGCAATTCTAACCATCTTGCTGTCTCCATTCTCCACTGCCTTATGGCAGCTCCAATTTGTAGACTTAAACTACCAACTATCTTCCACTCTGGCTAGCCTGACAACTTTACCGAGCACGGAAAAATCCACTTAACCAAACTGAGCAATGACTTGATGCAGTACTGGTTCATTCGCCTCAGGGAAACGGTAATTGGCCAAATCGGCAATTTTCACCCAACCGCCTTGCTGACCTTCACGGCCATGGGGCTGACCATCAAAAGCCGTTACGAGCATAAAATCAAAGCTCAGCGATTTGTCCGTATAATCGAAATCAAAATGTTGAAAAGCTTGTTGCTCCGTCACGGTAATGCCGATCTCTTCGTCAAGCTCGCGCACCATGGCTTGCTCTCGGCTTTCCCCAGCTTCCACCTTACCACCAGGGAACTCCCAAAAACCGCCTTTATGAAGATGGTCTGGACGTTTGGTGATGAAAATTTCGCTCTGATCTGAATTGAAGATGATCCCTGCAACAATATGGATGCGTTTCAAGGGGTGACTCCTGTATTTCTGGCTGACGTGAATTTCAGTTGTATACCTTTCCTACTTGAAGCGGCAGTGGTGTTGGCTGCAACTTCAAGTTGTTTGGGTGTAAAAAGAGTCGCCGTAGCGACTCTTTTATTTAATAAGGTGAAACTGGCTTAGTTAATTTGCCCGTGGCACTGTTTGTATTTTTTACCGCTACCACATGGGCAAGGCTCGTTACGGCCCACTTTACGCTCATCACGCACCATCGGCTGGTGCGATTCCTCTTGCTCAGCTTCATCAACACTTGCGTGTTGTGCATGCGCATGACGCGCCGCTTCTTCAGCTTGAGCACGGCGCTGAGCTTCCATTCGTTCAACTTCTTCTTGCTGCTGAACACGAACTTTTGACAACACGGTAATCACATCGGATTTCAATGTTTCAAGCAGTTCCTCAAACAGTTCAAACGACTCACGCTTGTACTCTTGTTTCGGGTTCTTCTGCGCGTAGCCACGTAGGTGGATACCTTGACGCAAGTGATCCATCGCTGCCAAATGCTCTTTCCATAGAGTATCAAGCGTTTGTAACATCACAGATTTTTCAAAGTTACGCATCACCGCAGGACTAACCACTTGCTCTTTGGTGTTATAAACCTCAACCGCTTGCTCGATGATGCGCTCGCGCAGCGCTTCTTCATACAGCTTGTTATCGGCATCCAACCAAGATTGAATCGGCAGGGGCAGATCGAAATCATTCTTCAAGCGTTCTTCCAATCCTTTGATATCCCACATATCTTCCAGAGATTGTGGTGGAATGTACTCATCCATTACCGCATTCAGCACATCCTCACGGTTTTGCGCGATCATGTCGCTGATGTCGTCTGCGCTCATCAGCTCGTCACGCAATTCGTAAACCACTTTACGCTGATCGTTCGCCACGTCATCGTATTCTAGCAACTGTTTACGGATATCGAAGTTACGACCTTCTACTTTGCGTTGTGCTTTTTCAATCGAGCGAGAGAGCATTTTTGATTCAATCGCTTCACCTTCATCCATACCACTTTGGATCAAAGCCGCCATACGGTCTGAGGTGAAAATACGCAGTAAAGTATCTTCCATTGAGAGGTAGAAACGCGAAGAACCTGCATCACCTTGACGGCCAGAACGACCACGCAACTGGTTATCAATACGACGAGATTCGTGACGCTCAGTACCAATGATGTGTAGGCCGCCAGCTTGCAACACTTGATCGTGCACTTGCTTCCATTCAGCTTTTATCTCATTGATCTGATCTTGGGTCGGGTTATCCAGCTTCTCCACTTTGGCTTGCCAGCTACCGCCCAATACGATATCGGTACCACGACCCGCCATGTTAGTTGCAATGGTTACGGCACCAGGCTTACCCGCTTCAGCAACAATTTCTGCTTCTTTTTCATGGAACTTAGCGTTCAGAACATTGTGTTTAATGCCCGCTTTTTTCAGCGCATTTGACAGTAATTCCGATTTTTCAATCGAAACTGTACCGACCAGAACCGGTTGGCCTTTTTCAACACGAAGCTTGATATCTTCAATGATGGCCGCAAACTTTTCGGCTTCAGAACGATACACCACATCTGGCATATCATTACGCACCATAGGTTTGTTGGTTGGGATAACGACCGTTTCTAAACCATAGATTTGTTGAAACTCGAACGCTTCGGTATCGGCTGTACCTGTCATACCTGATAGCTTGTCATACAAACGGAAGAAGTTTTGGAAAGTGATCGATGCCAGTGTTTGGTTTTCGTTCTGGATCTTCACCCCTTCTTTTGCTTCTACCGCTTGGTGCAGGCCATCAGACCAACGACGCCCCGGCATGGTACGACCCGTGTGTTCATCAACGATCACCACTTCATTATCCGGTGTCACGATGTAATCGACGTTCTTTTCAAACAGAACATGCGCACGCAGCGCCGCATTAACATGGTGCAGCAAGCTGATATTGGCAGGAGAGTAAAGGGTGTCCCCCTCTTGCATCATGCCATTTTTCACTAGCAGTTCTTCTACGAACTCTTGACCCGTTTCGGTCAAATGCACTTGCTTAGATTTTTCATCAACCGTGAAGTGACCATCACCGCGGTATTCTTCAGAGTCTTCTTGGTCTTGCTTTTGCAGTTGTGGGATCAGTTTGTTGATACGAATGTAGAGATCAGAACTGTCTTCCGCCGGACCTGAAATAATCAGCGGGGTACGAGCTTCATCAATTAAAATTGAGTCCACCTCATCGACAACTGCGAAGAAGCGGGCGCGTTGCACACGATCTTCAGGACGGAATGCCATGTTATCGCGCAGGTAGTCAAAACCAAATTCGTTATTGGTTCCGTACAAAATGTCGGCTTGATAAGCCTCTTTTTTAGCAGGTTGCGGCATGTTTGGAACGTTGACACCTACCGTCATGCCTAAAAATTCGAAGAGAGCTCGATTGGTTTCCGCATCACGTTTGGCCAAGTAGTCGTTGACCGTAACAATATGTACACCTTTGCCAGGTAGAGCATTCAGGTAAGCCGCCAGCGTTGCAGTTAAGGTTTTACCTTCACCGGTACGCATCTCTGCAATTTGACCACCATGCAGCACCATACCGCCAATCAGCTGTACGTCAAAATGGCGCATACCGAACACGCGCTTAGAAGCTTCACGAACAGTCGCAAACGCTTCAGGCAACAGTTGGTCAAGGTTTTCGCCCTGCTCGATGCGTTGACGGAATTCTACTGTTTTGGCTTTTAGCTCTTCATCGGAGAGGGCTTCAAAGGCAGGTTCGTAGTTATTAATCTCTTTTACAATCTTGCGTAAACGGCGCAGTGTGCGGTCATTGCGACTGCCAATCACCTTTGTCAGTAGCTTAGTTATCATTTGTTGTGAATCTCTCTGTGCTAAATCGCTGTCTATCGACCTTGGAATGTCTTTAGTCTCTACCTATTTTCCACTAAGGATACTGAGATAAGTCATCTGTGTGAGATATTGTGATGACAGCGTTTATTTTCAAGGCACGCAGTTAATTAAGTGCTGCCTAGTTTAAGGAATTTTTGCCTCAACAACCAAGGTTCTCGATGATTTGTTGAATACGAGCTTGCGGTTTTGTGCACTAAGCCCAATGTTTACAAGGTTTCTCGCGCTTTTTAATTTATCTCAGCAAACTAAGATGTACGTTTCGATGCAACAAGAAGCGCGCTAAAATAGCGGTACCACCATTAAGAGGAGAGTCCGATGCGTGATCATCGCCCTACTGCTACCGATGAGTTGATTCAGGCATCCAAACTCAAACAAATCCAAGAACATGCCAAAGCTATTTTGCAGATCAACCGCCAGTTGCAAGATATTCTGCCGAGGGGCTTAAAAAACCAAGTGCGCGCCGCCAATGTGCGCGGTGGAAATCTGGTGCTTGAAGCAGCCAGTGCTGCACTCAAGATGAAAGTGGATTATGAACGCTTACACATTCTCACTCAGTTAAGGCAAAATGGGTTTGGTCATTTGATCAGTATCGACGTGCGAGTCAATCCTGAATTGTATCGTAAAACTACACAGCCTTCTGGAGAGGCCTCGGTGGCAAACCCTCGCCCACCTTTATCTGAAAATGCCGCTTATGTACTGCTAGCCATTGCCGATCACGCTTCTGATAAAGTCAAAAAACGTCTAGAGAGCTTAGCTCGTTTAGCCAAATCGAATCAAAAAAACGATTGAGGCAATCAGATTCTCACAACATGACAGATAAACACAATTGAATTTACAAGAAAAAATAAAGCCAGACTTAAGTCTGGCTTTATTATGATTGTTCTTTATGGACTAACTTACGCAAGTACCATGTTTGGCTCAGCAAACGCAACAGGTGAACCCACTTCTTCTTCGAAGGTTGCCCATTCCCATGCTTCTTGATCGGCCAATACCGCACGCAACAGTTGGTTATTCAAACCGTGGCCAGATTTGTAGGCACGAAATTCACCAACAATCGCATGGCCAGCCATGTACAAGTCACCGATAGCATCAAGTACTTTGTGAGTCACAAATTCATTGTCGAAACGCAACCCTTCTTCATTGAGGATACGGTAATCATCCAAAACGATCGCGCAATCAAAACTACCACCTAAGCAGAGATTTTGTGATTGCAAGTATTCGATGTCACGCATGAAACCGAAAGTACGCGCACGAGAGATTTCTTTCACAAAACCTTGTGACGAGAAATCAAACACTAAGCGTTGATCATCCCCTTCAATTGCTGGGTGATTAAATTCGATTTCGAAATCCATACGGAAGCCGTTAAATGGCACAAATTCAGCCCATTTGTCACCGTCTTCAATGCGTACAGGCTTCTTAATGCGGATGAAGCGTTTTGGTGCATTCAGCGTTTCAATACCTGCTTGTTGCAGCAGATAAACAAAGGGACTAGCACTACCATCCATGATCGGAATTTCAGGTGCATCCACTTCGATAACCGCGTTATCAATGCCCATGCCAGCTAAAGCCGCATTCAAGTGCTCAACCGTTGATATGCGCACACCTTGGTCATTTACCAAAGCAGTACAAAGCATAGTGTCACGCACAGATGCCGGATCGGCAGGAAAATCAACCGGTGGGCTGACGTCAGTACGGCGATAGACTATCCCCGTATTGGCTGCGGCCGGGCGAAGAGTCAGCGTAACTTTACGACCAGAGTGTAAGCCCACCCCAGTTGTTTTCACTATTTCTTTAAGAGTACGTTGTCTGATCATCTAGTTGCCTCGATTTTTTTAGCCACAATGCACGGTCGGCACAACACCGACCGACATCCTACCAGAATTTTGAACACTGTCAAATTATGCTGATATTTTAGTCAGCTTGACGTCTCAGGAAAGCTGGAATATCTAAATATCCGCTCTCTTTTTCTGGCTTTGGCGCGACACTCTGACTTGCCGAAGAGTGTGAAGGCGCTGCTGCTGGTTGAGTTTTGACTTCAACTCTTTCATGCAAAGGCTGTGCCGTTTTCTCTTCAACACGAGCCACTGCAGGAGCTGATACAGCAGCAACTTTAGCTTTACCACCTGCCACTAACGTAATATCAGGCTTTTTCTCGGTACCGATACCCGTTGCTACAACCGTTACACGGATTTCGTCAGCCATATCTGGATCTAACGAAGTACCGATCACTACTGTTGCATTGTCAGAAGCGAAGGCTTTAACAGTATTACCTACAGTTTCAAACTCATCCAGTCGCATATCCATACCAGCGGTGATATTAACCAGAACACCACGAGCACCAGCAAGATCAATGTCTTCCAGTAGTGGACTAGAAATCGCCATTTCAGCGGCTTCTTCCGCACGGTCTTCACCTCTTGCAACACCGCTACCCATCATGGCATGACCCATTTCCGACATCACGGTGCGTACATCCGCAAAGTCGACGTTAATCATACCAGGGCGAGTAATCAGCTCTGCGATGCCTTGCACTGCATTTTTAAGTACGTTGTTCGCGCTCGCAAAGGCTTCCAGTAACGTGATACCGCGACCTAACACTTTGAGCAGCTTTTCATTTGGAATCGTGATCAGTGAATCAACGTGCTTAGATAGCTCTTCAATTCCCTGCTCAGCAAAAGCCAAACGCTTTTTGCCTTCAAAGCTAAAAGGTTTAGTCACCACAGCAACCGTTAGAATGCCCAACTCTTTTGCCACTTCGGCAATTACTGGTGCAGCTCCGGTTCCTGTACCGCCACCCATACCTGCTGCGATAAACACCATATCGGCACCAGTAAGGAATTCTTTAATACGTTCTTTGTCTTCTAGCGCTGCATCACGGCCAACTTGTGGGTTAGCACCTGCGCCTAGACCTTTGGTGATATTGCCACCAATTTGGATAACAGTACCAACGCTTGTTTTGCGCAGTGCCTGAGCATCGGTATTGATACTCATGAATTCCACACCTTCGATGGATTCACGCACCATGTGTTCAACAGCGTTACCGCCGCCACCACCCACTCCAACGACTTTAATTACCGCATCGTCAGACATTTCCATCATCGGTTCAAACATGTGTTATCTCCGTTTTTCCTGTCTCTCAGGTTAAAACTCTTTTTGTATCCAGTTGCGCAAGCGGCCTATCCAACCCGTCATTGATGGTCGTTTAGGCTCTTGATATTCAGTATCGTCACTGATTTGACTATCTCTTGCGTAATGAAGTAATCCCACTGCCGTAGAATGATACGGCTCTTTTACGTAGTCGGTAAGCCCACTCACTTCAAGCGGCTTACCAACTCTAACTTGATTGCGGAATACGCGTTCTGCGCATGCCACTAAACCTTCAATTTGTGCTGCTCCGCCCGTTAACACCACTCCGGCCGCCAGATGATGTTTGATACCTTCTTTGCGCAAGGACTCTTGCACTGAATCAACCGTCTGATTAACCAAGCCCATCAGCTCAGTGTAGCGAGGCTCAATCACTTCCGACAAGGTCTGGCGTTGCAAACTTCTTGATGGACGCCCACCAACACTGGGAACATTCACCGTGTCATCTTTGCTGACTAGTTCACTCAGCGCACAGCCATATTTTACTTTGATTTCTTCCGCATCACTGACTGGCGTACCAAAAGCAAAGGCAATATCACTAGTGACAGCATTTCCCGCATACGAAAAAACCTCAGTGTGACGCAATGCGCCACCTGTCCAGATCGCGATATCCATGGTGCCAGCACCAATATCAACCACGCAGACACCGAGCTCGCGCTCATCTTCCGTAATCACCGCATTGCTAGCCGCTAGGCCTGAATAGACTAATTGTTCAACTTTCAGCCCACAGCGTTCAACTGCTTTAATAATGTTTCTTGCCATATCATTATGACAAGTGATCAGGTGCACACTCACTTCCATACGAACCCCAGATAAACCTAGCGGGTTCTTAATGCCTTCCTGATAATCTATGGTGAATTCCTGCGGAATGACATGCAGGATACGTTGTTCTTCACCAATTTTGATTGATTTTGCTGTATGGATCGCGCGATCCATATCTTCTTGGGAAACTTCTTCATCTGAAATTGTTCCCATCCCTTTTTCAATACGACTAGCAATATGCCGCCCTGAAATCGAAAGGAATACATGGCTGATTTTACATTCCGCCATCATCTCGGCTTGATCAATCGCGCGTTGAACTGATTTCACCACCGATTCAAGATCATTAACGCCGCCTTTGTCCATCCCGCGGGATGGGCTACTACCCGCGCCAATAATATTAATTTGACCATCAGGGAGTATTTCACCCACGAGAGCGGAGACGGTGGCAGTACCTATGTCCAGACCAACAACAATGTTGTCATCGACAGTCTTAGTCATCGTTTTTCTCTTGTGTTAACTCTTGTTCAGGGAACCAACCTACCGCAGCTCCAGTATCATACCTGAGATCGATATAGCTGACTTGTTCAGCTTTATTACCTAATTGCTTATAAAGTAAAAAGAATCGCGATATTCGCTCTTCTAGTGACTCTTTTCCCAATTCCAGACGAATACCGTTGTCGAGAATTATTTGCCAAGCTCGTCGCTCATTTAATACTAATGAGGAGATATTTAAACCTAACTGAGCAAATTTCGGGTTGAAATCTCGCCACGCTTTTAATACTTGCTGCGCAGTGCCATCAGGCCCATATAATTTAACGTATTCGCCTTTAACTTGCGCAATATCGCCATAAAATACCGTGCCATTCTTATCTAATAATGCATTGGCATTCCACAGTGCTTCAACCTGATATTCGGTTAAATAAACTTTAATCGTATCTGGCCATTGTTTTCGAATCGATGCATGAGATACCCATGGGATCGACTGCACACTCTCTTGCAGAACATTAATATCTTGCGACATAAATGTTCCGATATGTTCCAAACGAGCTAATACTCGCTGTACATCGAGGGCGGAAACATATTGCAAGTCACCCTGTAAAACGAGTTTCGAGAGCGGAAGACGTTGTTCGTCCCACATCCAACTGATCGTCGAATACAACAAACCACCTATCAGCAATAGCACCACCAAAAAAAAACTCGCACCACAGGCATGTTGTTTTACTTGTGGGGAACGGGTGATTCTATGGCCTTCTAAAAGTACCTTGTTGATCAAAGCCCGATGATCCTGTTATCGACTGGCAATTTGATTCCCTATTTCATAGCGTCATAGAGGGTTAAAGCACTGACTTTAACCTCCGGATTATACTGAGGTGCTCCAAAGTATCAAATACCCAATATCAGAAATCTGGGCTTGATACCAAGGAATTCACCAATGAGACAACCTTTAGGCTGTTTTATATCTGCTGCATGTTCGTAATATTAAGTTCAAGAGCCGCTAAATGCCTTGCTACTTTCCCAATATCACCAGCACCTTGTGTTAATACTAAGTCTCCTTCCTGCAAGATGTTGGCGAGCACCGCAGGTAAAGTTTGGCTATCCGGTACAAAAATCGGGTCAATTTTGCCACGGCTACGGATAGTACGACACAAAGATCGCCCATCAGCGCCTGCGATGGGCTTTTCACCCGCAGAATAGACATCCAACATAATCAGCACATCAACTTGCTCAAGTACATTGGCAAAATCATCATACAGGTCACGCGTTCGAGTGTAACGGTGCGGTTGGAAAATCATCACTAAACGTTTTTCCGCCCAACCATTACGCGCGGCTTTAATGGTCACATCCACTTCGGTTGGATGGTGGCCGTAGTCATCCACCAACATAGCGACACCATTGCCGGTTTCAAACTCACCCAAATGGTCAAAACGTCGACCTGTACCTTGGGTATTGGCCATAGCACGTAAAATGGCTTCGTCGCTAATGTCATCTTCGGTCGCGACCGCAATAGCCGCCGAAGCATTGAGTGCATTATGACGCCCAGGGATATTCAATGTAATATCTAAATTCGCTTTGTCTTTACGTACCACAGTAAATTGGCCTTGCTGACCATTCTGGCGGTAATTTTCAATACGTACATCAGCATCTTCTGAGAATCCATAGGTGATCACTTGGCGGCTAACACGCGGAATCAGTTCACGAATCACTGGATCATCAATACACAGGATCGCTTGGCCGTAAAAGGGCAGATTATGTAGAAAGTCGATAAATGTCTGTTTAAGATTTTCGAAATCACCACCGTAAGTATCCATGTGATCCGCTTCGATATTGGTCACTATGGTTACCATAGGTTGCAGATGCAGGAATGAAGCGTCGCTCTCATCCGCTTCGGCGATCAAAATACGGCTAGACCCCAAACGTGCATTAGTTCCAGCACTTTTTACCAGGCCACCATTCACAAATGTAGGGTCGAGTCCAGCTTCAGAGTAAATCTGTGTCACAAGTGCCGTTGTAGTCGTTTTACCGTGAGTTCCGGCGACCGCGATACCATGTCGGAAACGCATTAACTCGGCTAGCATTTCAGCACGACGTACAATGGGGATGCGTTTTTCACGTGCAGCTTGGATTTCAGGGTTCTGTTCATTGATGGCGGTAGAGACCACAACTACGCTTGCTTGAGCAACATTCTGCGCTTCATGACCAATAAAAATTGTCGCACCTTTTTCAGCCAAACGTTCAGTCACAGCATTAGCCGATAAATCTGAGCCTGAAATTTGATAGCCTTCATTGAGCAGCACTTCAGCAATCCCGCTCATCCCTGCTCCGCCGATACCAATAAAATGGATCGCTTTCACACGGCGCATCTCTGGCACCATAGCGCGAATTTGAGCAAGGTCTTGAGTGTGTTTAATTGTCATAATCCTGTTCTCTTTATTCTGTCATGGCGATGATCGCTTGCGCCACCACCTTGTCAGCATCAAGCTTGGCAGCTTGGCGTGCTTTCTGTGCCATCGCCAAAAGTTGTAGGCGATCCAATTCACGTACCATTTGAGTAAGTTTTTCCACACTCAACTCTGGCTGTTCAATCATTTTTGCTGCGCCACATGCCACTAGATGGTCAGCATTCAGAGCTTGTTGGCGATCTTTGTGCATAAAGGGAATAAAAATCGCGCCAACCCCCGCAGCAGAAACTTCAGAAACCGTCAGCGCCCCTGAACGGCAAATCAGCAGATCGGCCCAAGCGTAAGCTTCTGCTACATTATCAATGAATTCGGTCACTTGCGCCTCGGTGACACCGGCTGCTGCATAAGCTTCAACCACTTCTTGTTGACTGTTTTTACCCGCTTGATGACGGATTTCATATCCACCACCTAACGATGCCATTACCGCTGGCATGGTTTGATTCAAGATGCGAGCGCCTTGGCTGCCCCCCATGACCAAAATTCGGATCGCACCACTCCGCTCGGCAAAGCGTTGCTCTGGCGCGGCAAGTTGCACCACATCTTGGCGTACTGGGTTACCCACTACAGGCGCGTCAGTAAATGCACCAGGAAACGCTTGAAATACGCGACGGGCAATTTTTGCCAACCATTGATTAGTTAAACCCGCGACGGCGTTTTGTTCATGTAGCACTACAGGAATTCCCAGTAGCCAAGCCGCAATCCCACCAGGACCACTCACATAACCGCCCATACCGAGTACTGCGTCGGGCTTATAAGCCAACAAATGGCGGCGCGCTTGAACAATTGCGTTCACGATTTGAAAAGGTGCTTTGAACAAGCGTAGTACACCTTGACCACGCAGCCCTTTGACCTGAATAAAATCAATGTCGATGCCGTGTTTAGGGACTAACTCAGCCTCCATACGGTCAGCCGTTCCCAACCAACGGATCTGCCAACCTTGTTGCTGTAATTGTTTCGCCACGGCTAAACCGGGAAACACATGACCACCGGTTCCCCCGGCCATCACCATTAACTTTTTACTTTTATTCATCAACTGTGACTTCTTCTGGAGTATGGCGATCCGCTAAGCGGCATTCATGATCGATACGAAGTAGAATCGACACCGCCACAGACATAATAATTAAACTGGACCCACCATAGCTGATCAGCGGCAAGGTCAAACCTTTAGTGGGCACCATGCCCGCTGCCGCACCAACGTTAACTAAGGTTTGAAAAGCAAACCAGATACCGATGCCAAACGCGAGGTAGCCGCCAAATTGCTGATCATGTTGAAAGGCTTTTTTGCCGATAAAAATCGCTTTCAGTACCAAACTAAAAATGAGAACTAACACCAACACTACACCAACAAAACCAAGCTCTTCGGCCAAGACAGCAAAAACAAAGTCGGTGTGCGCTTCTGGTAAATATTCGAGTTTTTGAATCGAATTGCCTAACCCTTGCCCAAACCACTCACCACGGCCAAACGCCATCAAGGATTGAGTAAGTTGGTAACCGCTACCAAATGGATCTTCCCACGGATCTAAAAACGAGGTCACACGACGTACACGATAAGGTTCAGCGACAATCAGCGCGACCACTGCTAACACTCCAGCCACCATCAAGGCCAAAAACTGAGAGAGTTTCGCACCAGCAATAAACAGCATGCCAAACAGTGTCACCAACATTACGATCACTGTGCCCAGATCCGGTTGACCAAGTAGCAAAACCGCGAGCGTACCAAACACCATAATCGGTTTTAAAAATCCACCAAAGAACGTCTGCCGTACTTCATCATGCTTGCGCACCAGATAGCCGGACATAAAGATAAACAGTGACAGCTTAGCCACTTCCGCTGGCTGAAGGTTAAAAAGACCGAGCGGGATCCAACGTGATGCACCGTTGACCGATTTGCCCACGACCAGTACGACAATCAATAAGAAAAAGGAGATGCCGAGTAGTAACGAGCTGTATTTCATCCAACGATCTAGAGGGACTTGTAACACCATGCTTGAGGTGAGAAAAGCCAACAGCAGAAAGATGGCGTGACGAAACATAAAGTGAAACGGTTGATCGGTTAGGCGTGAACTGATAGGAAATGAGGCCGATGTCACCATCACCAAACCAATCAGCATCAAGCCAAAGGCTATCCAGACCAATTGACGGTCAAACAGCGCCTCTGGTGAGGAGGTTCTCAACCAATGGCTCAGTTTTGTGAAAGATCTGGATAAAAACAAGTGACTTACCTAACGCTTATGCATATTGCCGAGCGAGTTGGGCAAAAATATCCCCACGCGCCATAAAGTTTTTGAACTGATCAAAGCTCGCACAAGCGGGAGAGAGCAGCACCATATCCCCACTTTTTAATTGCGGGCGGATCGAGCGAACTATGCTCTCCATTGAGTCATAAAACTGAGCCGAAGGGTGCAGTGGCATAAACTGATGACCATCAACGCCAAAACAGCACAACTGTACGGGCAATGTCGCCAATATGGGGGCGAGCGGCGTGAAATCCGCCCCTTTGCCAACCCCGCCGACCAACAAATAGAGCTGGCCTTCGATTTTTAAACCCGACAGCGCGGCCTGCGTACTCGCAACATTAGTCGCTTTAGAATCATTAACCCACTTGATGCCGTGATTATCGGCAACCACTTGGCAGCGGTGTGTCAAACCCGTGTAAGACTTGAGTGCATCCAAAGCTAAACGGAAGTTCACTCCGGCTGAATCCAGCAAAGCTAAGACTGTAAGTACGTTGGCCACGTTATGACGGCCGACCAAACTTAGCTCGTCACAAGCCATTACCGCTTCATCATGGGCAAAGAGGTATTCGCGACCTTGGTGCTGAGCAACGCTAAATTGTGCAGCTTGCTCGACACCAAACGTCACCACTTGCAGATGCGCTGCGTGGTCAGGAAAAGTTTGAGTATCATCAGCATTCACCACTGCGGTTTCGGCATGCTCGAAAATACGCAGTTTGGCTTGGCGGTAATCCTCCATCCCCAGATAACGATCCATATGATCTTCAGAAAGATTGAGAAATGCGGCCGCTTTCAGTTTTAAACTAGAGGTAGTTTCTAATTGGAAACTCGATAGCTCAAGTACATACAGCTCAACCTCTGGAGAAATCAAATCCAGTGCAGGCACGCCAATATTGCCGCCTACTGCGGCCTTCACTCCGGCTGCATTGGCCAGTACGCCACTCAAATCGGTTACGGTACTTTTGCCATTCGAGCCAGTGATTGCGATGACGGGCTTATCCACATGCCATGCAAACAGCTCGATATCGCCGACGACGGGAATTCCAGCCGCGATCACTCGTTGGATCTCTGCTGTCGCCAATGCGATACCAGGGTTAGTCACCACCAAGTCAGCACCGAGTAGCCACTCAATGTTCCAACCACCACGATGTAGTGCGACTTCATCTGGAAGCTGCTCTTGCCCCGGTGGCGTTTCACGGGTATCAATGACCTGCACAGTCGCTGACGGATGATATTTTCGCAGATAATTAACGACAGAGAGCCCGGTAATCCCGAGCCCTACGACGACCACATGCTGTATGCCTTGCCAACGGTCCATTGAAATTTACATCCTTAATCCACTTAACGTACTTTGAGTGTCGCTAAGCCAATCAATACTAAAACGATTGAAATGATCCAAAAACGCACGATCACACGTGGCTCTGGCCAGCCTTTTAATTCGTAGTGATGGTGAATCGGCGCCATACGGAAAATGCGTTGTCCACGCAGCTTGTACGAACCGACTTGCAGGATCACTGATAGGGTTTCCATCACGAAAACACCACCCATGATCACCAACACAAATTCTTGGCGAACCAGCACCGCGATAGTGCCTAATGCACCACCTAACGCCAATGCGCCAACATCACCCATAAACACTTGAGCTGGGTAAGTGTTAAACCACAAGAAGCCTAAACCCGCCCCAACAATCGCCGTGCACACCACCACCAACTCTGAGCTATGTGGAATGTAAGGAATATGCAGGTAATTAGCAAAGTTAACGTTGCCGGTTGCCCATGCAATTGCCGCAAAACCAGCAGAAACCAACACAGTTGGCATAATCGCCAAACCATCCAGACCATCGGTCAAGTTCACCGCGTTACTGGTGCCAACAATCACGAAATAGGTCAGAACAATATACATCAAGCCAAGCTGTGGCATCACGTCTTTAAAGAAAGGCACCACCAATTGGGTTGCCGCCGTATCTTGGCCATGTGCATACAGAGCAAAGGCGACCACCAATGCAATCGCGGATTGCCAGAAGTATTTCCAACGCGCAATCAAACCATCGGTATTTTTGCGCACCACTTTACGGTAATCATCGACAAAACCGACCGCACCATAACCGAGCAGTACTGCAAGCACAGCCCAAACATAAGGGTTAGTCAGATCAGCCCACAACAGTACAGTGATGGTGATGGCGGCGAGAATCATCACCCCGCCCATAGTCGGAGTACCGCGTTTACTGAAGTGCGATTCAGGCCCCTCATTACGCACCACTTGGCCGATCTGCAACATTTGCAGGCGCTTAATCATGCGCGGCCCCATCCACAACGATATCCCAAGCGCAGTCAGAATGCTGACAATGGCGCGAAATGAGAGATATTCGAATAGACGGAAAAACGAAAAATATGGCTGGAACAGTTCAGCAAGCCAAATAATCATGCAAATTTCTCCTTGAGAGCAGCCGCAATCTTACTCATCCCTGCACTGTTGGCACCTTTCACCAACAATACTTGAGCGCGACCCTGTTGTTGTTCTATGTGCTGCTCAATAAATGTCATCATGTCCTGATGGGTAGCAAAGTGATGACCCTGGCATAGGTCGCTGATCACTTTTGCATCCTTGCCATACGTCAGGACAAACTCAAAACTGAATGGTGCAGCATGTTCACCGACTTGCTGGTGAAGTGCAAGGCTTTCGTCACCTAACTCCGCCATATTGCCCAAAATTAACCAACGCACGGCTGAAAAGCTGCCCAATAGGTCAACTGCGGCTTTCATGGCTGGCACACTGGCGTTGTAGCTATCATCAATCAGAGTGATGTCTTGACGCAAATGAGTAAGGTCAACTCGGCCCTTTACCTTGGCTAAATGTGCCAAACCGTGACGGATTTCCGCCAAGCTCGCGCCCATTTCCAGTGATAAAGCAGCCGCGGCTAACGCATTGGCCACGTTATGCTGGCCAATAATGCCCAACTCAACTTCCATTTCACCGATAGGCGTTACCAAAGTAAAGCTAGCCACACCAAGTGCATTTAACCGCACATCACGTGGATAAAAGTCAGCATTGTGATCGGTAGTGGAAAATGTTTTCACGGTTTTGTCCGCAAGAACGGTTTTCCAGTGCTCTCCACCATGGCTTTCAAGGTTCACAATCGCCACCGCACCTGCTCGTAAGCCTTGGTAAATCTCACCTTTGGCACGTTTAACACCTTCAATCGAACCAAAACCTTCCAAGTGCGCGGCGGCCACGTTATTCACTAACGCGACATCCGGTTTAACCAAAGCCGTGGTGTAGGCAATCTCGCCAATATGATTGGCACCGAGCTCAATCACCGCATAATCATCTTCGACTGTTGAACGCAGCAAAGTCAGTGGAACGCCGATGTCGTTATTGAAGTTCCCTTGGGTGTAAAGCACTTGGCCTTTTTGGCTTAAAATGCTCGCCACCATCTCTTTGACCGTGGTTTTGCCACAGCTTCCTGTGATCGCGACCGTCGGAGTTTGACACTGAGCATGCACCCAAGAGCCAAGCTGACCTAAAGCTTGCTTGGTATCGGCAACAACCAATTGTGAACAGTCTGCATCGAGCTCACGCTCTACCAACAGCGCCACTGCGCCGCCAGTGACGGCTTGAGAAGCAAAATCGTGCGCATCAAAACGTTCACCGACCAAAGCGACAAACAGCGCTTCAGCAGGAATAGTACGACTATCGGTCGATACGGCGCTGATTGCACGATCAACACCAATTAAGCGAGCAT
>JBOFIW010000419.1:0-4213 GCA_051650365.1 Vibrio sp.
TCCTTAATGAGCGGCACAGGCTTGAGGGAGGCAGAGAATCGTCCATTATTCCATTCTGCAAACCTAGCTCAATTCCTACGCCAGCATTATCTGGTTCAGGTTCAACCGCGAACATCGCAGTCATTGCGGGTCCCAAGCAGTGCTTGATCTCAGCGCCATTCGGATGAATGGGTGGCCCCCCGTGAGTGGGTTGGATTGTAATGGGAAATCTTGTAATTAGCCAGTAACGGAAAATCGCTACTGGCCATGTCATTACTCGCCGTACACGCGTTGATCATAACCCCAACGCGGCACAAGCGTTTGTTCGATCCCAAGATGATCGAGAATGCGCGCCACCATAAAATCGACCAGATCGTCAATAGATTGTGGCTGATGATAAAAGCCCGGTGCCGCCGGCATGATAGTCACGCCCATTTGCGAGAGCTTAAGCATGTTTTCTAGGTGCAAAGTAGAGAATGGCGTTTCACGTACCACCAACAGCAGTTGTCCACGCTCCTTCAGCACCACATCAGCGGCGCGTTCAATCAAGTTATCTGACATGCCATGGGCAATCGCTGCCACACTGCCTGCCGAGCATGGACACACCACCATCTGCTTTGGGGCCGCCGACCCCGAAGCCACTGGTGAAAACCAATCTTCTTTTCCGCACACCACCAACTTATCACTGGCGCAGCTCAGATGTTCTACTAACACCGTTTGCGCCGCTTCAGGGTTGGCGGGCAGCTTCAGGCCATGTTCTGTCGCTAATACCACTCGCGCCGCCGAAGAGATCAGCAAGTACACCAGATAATCCGCCGCTAACAGGCATTGCAATAAGCGCAGCCCGTAAGGCGCTCCAGAAGCACCAGTCCAAGCCAAAGTAATGGTTCGATTGTTGTTCATGCTCACCTTAAATTATTTCTGTTGCAGTGCCGCAAGCAGCTTGCCATGAATGCCTTCAAAGCCACCGTTGCTCATCACCAAAATCTGGTCACCCGCTTTGGCTTCTTTAGCAATCATAGCCACAAATTCATCCATATTGGCGCTCACTTGCGCAGGCTGTTGACATTGTTTCGCGACCTCTTCCACCGACCAAGGGATGTTAGATGGCTGATAAAGGTAAACCGAATCGGCACTGTGCAGTGAAGCCGCCAAGGTTTCTTTATGCACGCCCAGCTTCATGGTAGCGGAGCGCGGCTCAAGTACGGCGATAATTTTCTTATCGCCCACCTTGTTACGTAAACCGCCCAGCGTCAGTTCAATCGCGGTTGGGTGATGGGCAAAATCGTCGTACACCGTTACCCCATTGATTTCACCTTTCAGCTCTAAACGGCGCTTAGTGTTGACAAACAGACCCAATGCTTCACAAGCGAGCTCAGGTGCAACCCCAACATGACGCGCTGCAGCAATCGCCATCAGTGCGTTACTGACGTTGTGATCACCCACCAAGTTCCAATTCACTTGACCAACACGCTCACCTTTAAATAAAACGTGGAACTGTGAACCATCCGCGGTGATTTTTTCCGCTTGCCACTCACCTTGCTCACCACTGAACTCGGTTTCGCTCCAACAGCCACGCTGTAAAACATCGGCTAAAGCGGTATCTTGCTTCGGTGCGAGAATACGACCATTACCCGGCACAGTACGCACCAAATGATGAAATTGACGCTTGATCGCCTCTAAGTTATCGAAAATGTCTGCATGATCGAACTCTAGGTTATTCATCACTAAGGTGCGCGGATGGTAATGCACGAACTTAGAACGCTTATCGAAAAAAGCACTGTCGTATTCGTCAGCTTCGACCACAAAAAACATGCTTTCGCCTAAACGCGCAGAAATACCAAAATTACCCAGCACGCCACCGACTAAGAAACCCGGTTGATAGCCGCAATGCTCAAGCACCCACGCCACCATGCTCGATGTCGTGGTTTTACCATGCGTTCCCGATACCGCAATCACCCAGCGATCATGCAGCAAAAAATCTTGTAGCCACTGCGGGCCTGAGGTGTAGCGCAGGTTGTGGTTAAGCACATATTCCACACAAGGGTTACCACGGCTCATTGCGTTGCCAATTACCACCAGATCAGGCTTAGGCTCTAATTGAGCCGGGTCAAAACCTTCAATGATCTCGATGCCTTGCGCCTCTAACATGGTACTCATTGGCGGGTAAACATTGGCATCGCTGCCCGTCACTTTATGACCGAGTTGACGTGCCAACACCGCAACGCCGCCCATGAAAGTGCCACAAATTCCCAAGATATGAATGTGCATAAAAACCCAGCCTTTTTACTGTGCGATTAGAATGGCTCCATTATCCCGATCCGCTCGCTAAAAGCGAGTGCAGTAGTTCAGCGTCATGTAAATTCGAAATGGTCGACAATCAAAGTGAGATCTCCGTCGGTTAGTTCAATACCCGTAAAAAGATCTAAGTTTTACAATTCACTACAGACAAGATGCATAGCGCAACCGATCCCATTAGAGGATTCCATCATCTTGCCAACCCGCTTGTGATGCAGAGTCAAGGATAGCGTCACAAACGGGCGAACCCCCGACAAAATAGTGTTAAGGAATCAACATGCAGAAAATGCGCACCCTCGGTGAATTTATTGTTGAAAAGCAACATGATTTCCCCCACGCCAGCGGTGAACTTTCCTCTCTTTTAGCGTCCATTCGTTTGGCTGCCAAAATCGTCAACCGCGAAATCAATAAAGCGGGGCTGGCGGATATCATTGGCGCTTCTGGCAATGACAACATTCAGGGTGAAGAGCAACAAAAACTCGACCTGTATGCCAACGAAAAATTCAAAGCGGCACTGGAAGCACGTGATCAAGTGTGTGGTGTAGCGAGCGAAGAAGAAGATGAAGCGGTCGCATTCAATAAAGAGCTCAACAAAAATGCCAAGTACGTCGTGTTGATGGATCCGTTAGACGGCTCTTCTAATATTGATGTGAATGTATCGGTGGGTACGATTTTCTCTATTTACCGCCGAGTTTCACCGGTCGGTACACCTCCGACTCAGGAAGATTTTCTGCAACCGGGCAATAAACAAGTCGCTGCCGGTTATGTGATTTACGGATCGTCCACCATGCTGGTGTACACCACGGGCAATGGCGTAAATGGCTTTACTTATGATCCTTCACTCGGCACCTTCTATCTCTCGCACGAGAATATGCGCATTCCGGAAAATGGTAAGATTTACTCCATCAACGAAGGTAACTACATCCGTTTCCCTACAGGCGTGAAGAAATACATCAAGTTCTGCCAAGAAAATGTGCCGGAAGATAGCCGTCCCTACACCTCGCGCTACATTGGTTCATTGGTGGCGGATTTCCATCGCAACCTGCTTAAAGGCGGCATCTATTTGTACCCAAGCACGCAAAGCCATCCGAATGGTAAACTGCGTCTACTCTATGAGTGCAACCCAATGGCGTTTTTGATTGAGCAAGCAGGCGGTCTCGCTTCTGATGGTGTGCATCGCATCATGGATATCAAACCCACTGAACTGCACCAACGTGTACCGTTTTTTGTCGGCTCGAAGAATATGGTGCATAAAGTCGAAGAATTTTTAGAGACTTACCCCGATTAAGCTTGTTAGCGCCGCTCCACGCGGCGCTTTTTCTCTCTACCAGCTTGGGGATCCTTTATTTTGAGAGTAAACTCACCCCTTTGCTGACGGGTGCATTTTGCGCCATCGGCAAACATGCATAATAATAAATCCCGAATTTGAAGTCCGGCCAACAGAAAAAAGGAAACCGTTAATGAGCTTAAACAATGTGCCAGCGGGCAAATCACTGCCTGATGATATCTATGTAGTGATCGAAATCCCTGCTAATGCTGACCCAATCAAATACGAAGTCGACAAAGAGTCTGGCGCAGTATTCGTAGACCGCTTTATGTCAGCGCCTATGTTCTACCCATGCAACTACGGCTACGTGAACCACACTCTGTCACTCGATGGTGACCCAGTAGACGTTTTGGTTCCAACTCCATACCCACTGATCCCTGGTTCTGTAATCCGCTGCCGTCCAGTTGGCGTGCTGAAGATGACTGACGAATCAGGTGAAGACGCGAAAGTGGTTGCAGTACCGCACACTAAGATCTCTAAAGAATACGATCACATCCAAGACGTGAACGACCTGCCAGCCCTGCTGAAAGCACAGATCACCCACTTCTTTGAGCGTTACAAAGAGCTAGAATCAGGCAAATGGGTAAAAGTAGATGGCTGGGAAGATGC
>JBOFIW010000420.1:0-1008 GCA_051650365.1 Vibrio sp.
GCTTGCACAACGCTTGGCGTCATAATCATCTCCATGTAGAGTTTGCGCAGCCTCGTTAATGACACTGGCACTGGGATTGCGTAAAATTCTGCACATTCTAATCGAATCGACTTGAAAGTATGAGCAAATATTCCGACGCCAAAGAGCTGGCAGGCCTGACACTGGGTAAAAAAACCGATTATGCCAACCAGTACAACCCAACTCTATTGCAACCCGTACCTCGCAGCCTGAACCGTGATGATCTGCATCTCGGAGAGACTCTGCCTTTTCAAGGCTGTGATATCTGGACTCTGTATGAGCTTTCTTGGCTCAATGATAAAGGGTTGCCACAAGTGGCGATCGGTGAAGTTTCTATTCCCGCCACTAGCGCAAATTTGATCGAATCCAAATCCTTCAAGCTTTACCTTAATAGTTACAACCAAACTCGCTTTGCCTCTTGGGATGATGTACAAGCACGCCTTGTGCAAGATCTTTCCGTCTGTGCAGGCGAAACGGTCACCGTAAACGTGAAATCACTGAGCGAATACACGGCTGAGCCGATTGTGACCATGCAAGGTGAGTGTATTGATGAGCAAGATATTGAGATTAAGGGCTACGAGTTTGATGATGCCTTGCTGCAAGGCGCAGCACAGGGTGAAGAGATCAGCGAAGTGCTACACAGCCATTTGCTTAAATCCAACTGCCTAATCACCAATCAGCCGGATTGGGGCAGCGTGGAAATTGCTTACCACGGTGCCAAAATTAACCGTGAAGCGTTACTGCGCTACATTGTTTCTTTCCGCGAACATAACGAATTCCATGAGCAGTGTGTGGAACGTATTTTTACTGACATTATGCGTTACTGTCAGCCAAAAACCTTAACCGTGTATGCACGTTATACTCGACGTGGCGGTTTAGACATCAACCCATTTCGCTCTAATTGCCAATCAGCCCCAGAGCATAACCAACGCATGGCGCGACAATAAGGATACGATTTAGGATGAGATTTCTGCGCTGGATAACCATAGC
>JBOFIW010000421.1:0-2233 GCA_051650365.1 Vibrio sp.
ATTGCTGCTGTAATTGGGCTTGTGGGCGATCATCGCCCTGAAACAGTTTGCGTGTGTTGGCTTCATTGGTCATCAGGTAGGGCAAATGATAAAAGCGACTGAGAGTGCGCCGTACATCACTGATGTAATCGAGCAAACGTTGCTCGCCGTGACGCTGCGCTTGCCCCAATTGCCAATTTTCACTGACGGCATGTGAGCCCCATCGCACCGCGATCAGCAGTAAAATCACCAACACTATCCAACTTGCTTTATTGAGTTTCAAAGCGTTTTCCTATTTAAAACGAGCACCGAGCTTGACGGTTCAACTTAGCAACGAAAGCGATAAATGTTAATTGCTGGTTACTCAGAAGTGAGAGGCGGCTCCTTTCCAAGCCAGACAAATTTGCTTACTTTAGCCGCACTATAAATAGAACAGAGAATAAAGCGTGGAAAGCCAACGGATTGCATTGATTGAGGACGACGACATTGTGCGCCAAGCCACTGGCCAGTGGCTACAACTGGCGGGGTTTGACGTGGCGATGTTTGCTGATGGCACATCTGCGTTAGCGGCGATTGAGCAGCAGAGTTTCGCAGCCGTGGTGAGTGATGTACGCCTGCCCGATACCGATGGGTTGAGTTTGCTGGTGGCGTTGAAAAATGCGCAATCACTGATGCCAGTGATTTTGATCACTGGGCATGGCGATGTCGACATGGCAGTGAAAGCGCTGCATCAAGGCGCGTTCGATTTTATCGAGAAGCCATTCCAACCGGAGCGCCTTGCCAACACCGTGGCGCAAGCGGTCAGTCAGTACCAAAACGCGCTGTCATCGCAGTCGCGTGCCAACTATCTTGCCTCTGCCAAAGGGTTAGAGCAGATCTTGATTGGGCAGTGTAAGTCGATTCAACTGCTGCGCGAGCAAATCGCCAAAGTCGCAGCGATGGATACCAACGTGATCATTTACGGCGAAACTGGCTGTGGCAAAGAACTGGTGGCGCAGTGTCTGCATCAAACTAGTGAGCGTCAGCGTGGTCAGTTTGTGGCGATCAACTGTGGTGCGATCCCAGAAAACCTGTTTGAAAGTGAACTGTTCGGTCATGAAGCAGGCGCGTTTACCGGTGCAATGAAGCGGCGGATTGGCAAACTTGAATTGGCCGATAAAGGCACGCTGTTTCTGGATGAAATCGAGAGCATGCCGCTGGCCATGCAAGTGAAAGTGCTCCGCGTGTTGCAAGATCATGTGGTGGAGCGGGTGGGAAGTAATCAGCCGATAACCATTGACTTACGTGTGATTGCGGCAGCTAAGGAAGAGTTGCGGCAGCACGCGGAATTTCGCCAAGATCTGTTCTATCGCCTCAATGTTGCGCAGCTGTATTTACCGCCGCTGCGTGAGCGAGGTGACGATATTTTGCTGCTGTTTGAACACTTCTGCGTACAAGTGAAACCAACTTGGCGCAGCCTGAGTGAAGCGGATCGGCTGGCACTGCTCAGTTACCGTTGGCCGGGCAACGTGCGCGAGCTGCGTAATGTCGCGCTGCGTTATGCGCTGGATGACAGCATCAGTGTTGGGGAGATTCTGGTTTCACGTCCGGGAATGACCGAAGAAGAAGCCTCGGCGGGATTACCGCTTGCGATTCAAGTACATAATTTTGAACGTAAAGTGATCGCTCAGGCGCTGCATCGTCATCAAGGTAACATCAGTGAAGTGATGAAGGAGCTGGATTTGCCACGGCGAACCCTGAATCAGAAAATGCAGAAGTTTGGTTTGCTTCGCGGTGATTTTACTGCGCAGGAAGAATGAGCAAAATTTCGCTCATCACTTCTTAATGGTTTTTGTTAACATTGATCACATTTGGTTAACTTGGTGTGATCGCTCTCCTGATTTTTAAGCCTAAAACACACACTGTGATCGGCGGTTTTTTGCTGATGTGGTTTAGGTTCAATCAGCAATATTTTGCTCATTTCTATCTGTTTTCAAAATTAATTACTTATAAAACAATGGATTAATTTTTGGCATTTTCTTTGCTCTTAGTGATATTGCAATGCTGTACGCCCCCCGTATTTGGAAACGGTGTAGCATCGAAAAATAATCACAACATGGAGAGTAACGATGAAACAAAAGCGCCTCACTCAAACCCTACTTGCCGCCATCACTTCGTTTGGCTTACTCAGTGGAGCTTACGCAGCCGAAGAACGTAGCTACATTCTTGCCACTGCGTCAACCGGAGGAACCTACTACCCCGTTGGAGTGGCTCT
>JBOFIW010000422.1:0-1088 GCA_051650365.1 Vibrio sp.
CGGATCATCGTCATGCAAGCTGCTATTCAAACGCTTCATGATGTCAGTGAGCGACTGCACATGATAAACACCCTGTGTTTCACGCGCGGTTGCCACAAAGCTATCGAGTTTGTTTAGGAAATCAGGAGATGTCACCAACTCCCCTTTTTCAGGTCTGATCGCGTATTGAATACTCGCTACACCAGTGAGATTCGCATAGGTAAAATCATTCGCTTGGCGCACCGCATAAGAGTGATCGAAGTACTCAAATAGAGTGTCATCAATATCGTTGCGAACCATATTCGCGGCGACAACTAGGCTGCACACCACAACAACCGCGATTTTCAACCCCGGTTTGACCATTGACCACTGAGCAATACGCTCTAATGGCTTTGCTGAACCTTGTGGGTTTGAAACGGACAGCGGTTCCACTTTGCGCTGACGGCCTACCGGCAGCACAGCAAGCAATGCGGGCACCAAGAATAAGGTCAACAGCATGGCAGCGATCACGCCCATAGCCGTGATATTACCCAGATCGTTAAACGGGGGAGAATCACTGAAGTTCATCGAAAGGAAACCCACCGCGGTGGTCAAGCTGGTCAAAATGATCGGTAAGCGGTGTTTACGCATGGAGTACTGAAGCGCGTCTTTTTTCACCAGCCCATTTTGAATCCCTTGTCGGTATCCTTGTAGGAAATGGATACAATCCGCTACCGCCATCGTTAAGATGATCAAAGGCGCAGAAGCCGATGGCGAGGTAATGGCCATACCAAGCCACCCGGCTGCTCCTAAAGCGATAAAGATGGATGAAACGATCGTGAGTGTCATCACGACTGAGCTCCAGACACTACGCAGGTAAATGCCCGTTCCAACAATGATCAGTAGTAATGCTGCTGGAACCAAACTCCCCATATCACGTTGGGCGGCCTCACCAAACGCATCGTTCTGCATCACTTGCCCAGTCAAGTAAAAAGAAAGGTTTGGATAGCGTGCTTCCATCTCTTGCTTCTTGTCTTGCCAAAATTGAGCAATTTCACGTACTTCTTCAGATTGCCCTTCGGTGGTCAAACTGACGAGTACATTGATCGCTGTCGAGTGTGCATCCTGAG
>JBOFIW010000423.1:0-8847 GCA_051650365.1 Vibrio sp.
CACCATTTCAAAGTGGATGACTTCCAAAAAGGCTTCGACATCATGCGCAGCGGGGCTTCCGGCAAAGTTATCCTCGATTGGCAGTAACCGAAAATCTCTCCACAGAGCGCTCCGCAAGGGGCGCTTTGTTTTTGGCTAATACTATTTTTATAAACAGTAAGGTGAAAAACACGACCTAATCCCGCCTTTCAAAAAGCCCTAATTTACCTCGATACAGATCCCTAAAAAGTAAGATTTAGCCCTAAAGCTCATGGTCCTATTTTGGATAGCTGATCGCTTCTAAGGATAGAGCGAAATGTTGCTCTTACAAAAGACCCAAAGTGTTCCTACTAAATCGTTTTTGGACAGAAATGAGTTAGAACTTTAGCTCTAACTCACGAACCAGAGATTAAAAAGATATCTTTTTCGAATACTTAGTGGTTTGTTGCTGAAAACTTACATCTATTTATCAATAGATCAATAACTGGTCTGACAGACCGATATGTCGAAGTTCGATTATCATATCCCCGATTTTGTCTATGCGCTCTATGCTTACTTGTAGTTACACATATACAGTTTTTTGCTCGGGATAAAGCCACGTATATTGAACAGTTATCCTCAAAGGTTTGACTCGCGTAGTTCCAAAACTCCTGATCTTCTAAGCCTATGAAGTATACAGTGTGGTACTCGAGACCTTTGCACTTGTGAATATTCATTAGATGTACAGCATTCTCGGTACTAAATAGCCTCACTGCGTCTACCAATGAGCTGGTTTGGTTACACATATTTCTCAAATGGATCTCGAGTGCACGCCATACATGCTTAAAATATTCTGGGGATTTGTATTGTTTCCACCGTCCTTTTATTTTATTCATGCCAAGCTCATGAATGAAGCTCAGTACAAGGGATAACAACTCATCAGCAGTTGTTGTGATTATAATTTTTTGTTGTGTTAAATGGATAAATTTTATTAGAGAATTAGTAAGTGCTTCTTCTTTATCATCACCCGGATCGACCTTGTTTAATGCTAAATTAACTTTAAACAACTCCGTCATGACTTGAGGTTCTGGATGCACTATCGCTTTCAGAAATAACGTAAACAATTGTCCAAGAGGCTCTTTTAAAGCATCTTGTAAATCTGTCATGTCCAGGTTGTTTATGCCATTTCTTGTCAGCTCAGTTCTTAATACTTCGGTGTTTCTTGATGCCTGTTGCTTGGTTAAAATAGAGATATCACTTGCTCTAACACCGCTATTTAGAGCTTCTTTTATACTATCACTAATAAATCTTGCTTCTTGATACTCGTCAATAAAAGAATGTAGAGAGCAATTATTTGGAACGTGGGCTATTTGTTGAATTGTGGAATCTGGGTTTTGTACAAATTGCAAAACTACAGCTAATACATCTTGGATTTCGCTGGATGCTCGGTAGTTCTTTACGAGAAGTTTTTTTTTCGCAGAAAAATCGCTTAAAAAATCAGTGAATACTGTTTGACGTGCTCCTGCCCACAACATTATGCTTTGGTTGATATCTCCAACAGTCAATACTTTAGTCTCCGAACTCTGAAACAACAGCTGTAACAATTCATATTGCTCATTAGTTGTATCTTGAAACTCGTCGACAAAAACATACGCATAAGAACAAGAGAACATAACTCTAATATCTTCTCTTTCGCGCAATATACGTATTGCAAGTGCTAGTAAATCATTCATCAGTATTTTTGTACTACCATCTGAATCTTGACGACGAAAGACGATATCGTAATTGTTTACTGGTCGTTCACCTTCTGGGAGAACATTTTTAAACCTATCTACGATACTCTTACTAAATGCATGGAATGTAAAAGAATCGAACCGATTAGCCTTATCACCACAACGCTTGCTTATTCTTTCTTTTATATTTAACTGAGCTTCAGTTTTAAATGTAAGAGACAAAATTCTTTTTGGCCAAGCGCAATTGTTCGTATAGAACAAATAGCTTGCCTTTTGAGCAAGCAACTCAGTTTTACCTGCGCCAGCACTAGCTAAAACTGCAACTGACGCATCACAGGTAATAATATCTACCAATTCATCTGTAGCTTCTATACCATCAGATGGTTGCCACTCTGCCATCACTCGACTACCTGTTCAGATAACTCTAAAATACGGTCCATCAGTCGTGTAAGTTCTGACGGTAACTTTTCCAATATTTCATCAGAGTCATATTGTTCTTCAAGCTTGGCAAACATTCGAACATGAGATGCAGGCTTACTTTTGTTTGATAAAAATCGATAGCGATACCACAAGAAGTTTCTTTCCCAATGGTCTCCAAAGTTAAACCGCTTACCTGCATTCCCTTTTTTAAGCACAGCTTTAACTAATGCAGCCTCTCTTTTTATATAGTCCTCATCCTCTTCATCTTCTTTTCCTTCAGATGGTCCTCTTTCTCCATAAACTTCATCTTTTATACAAAAAACCTCTGGGAAAGATTGAATCATCGAGTAATCAATGTCTAAAGGACTTGAGAAGAATACATTATATTTTTCTAGTTCATCGACAAGGATCCTTAGCTCATCTTCTGGATAGCGCAAAAAGAATGTGGTTGGATTTTGAGGTGAATTCCAAGCAGGAATGCGCTCGATAGTATCTTCACAAATAAATTCATTTCTCATGTTATCGATTAATAGAAGTT
Organism: Vibrio sp.; assembly: GCA_051650365.1. Classification (GTDB taxonomy): domain Bacteria; phylum Pseudomonadota; class Gammaproteobacteria; order Enterobacterales; family Vibrionaceae; genus Vibrio. The sequence goes on from JBOFIW010000423.1 coordinate 2,650, forward strand.
GCTCAATTACATACTTCAAGCGACCAAAGCCTCCTCCATTGCGATCGATATCAAAGTCTAGCAAGGTAACAAAAGGTATTTTTAGCGAGTTTAGTAGACGCCAGAAATGATTGACGTGTCTTCCTCCTAGTGGGACGACAGATATTGATTGACCGTCAATGTCTTGTCCTAGGTGTTCCATTAACTTTGGTAAAACAACTTGCTCGCTGTCTCCTTCACCAAGTATCACTAGTTTTGCAAAATAAATTTCGGGGTAAGCTCTAATAGCTTCGCTAACATACTTAGCCTGTTCATCACTATCATCTGGTAATAATAACGACTGCACTTTTGTGCATATATTTTCGTTATCTAATCTGAAATGACGAATCTGCTCAGGATTTATGCGACCAACCAATGAGGAGGAATGTGTCGAAACTACAGACTGACAGAAATCAGTTGATGCGTAATCCTTAACTAGCTTTAAAATTCGACCTAAATAATGTGGAGATAAGTGATTTTCAGGTTCCTCGAGTACGATCAAACTGAAAATAGGAAGCTTCATTTTATCAACATCAAAATTTGATGATTGACTACCAACGACAGCTTGACGAGTCGCTTTGTCTATATCGAATAGCGCTTTGGTTAAAGCAAAGTAAACTAGTGATTTTTGTCCGTCACTCAATCGACTAGTATCCACCTTATTACCAGTTGCATCCGGCATAAATTGAAGCTGTATAAGTTTCAATATTTCATCAACATCACCAACAGGAAAGTTCAGTTTCGCTTGATTAAGATGACGCCCTTTATATATACCTTGCCAATTGTGATTAATTGCCTGTGTAATTTGATCTAGAGCCGGATTGTCTGACGCTAGTTGGTTAAGCTGTTGAGCTTGCGCTTCGAATGATTCTTGTTCGCCGTCCGACCATTTTATAGCTTTTAGTAATCGACCCAATATAGCTTTAGATGAATATTTTAACTGGACTAAAGGGTCTCTATTAGCTGGAACATAATTGACTTGAATTGCGTTTCTTTGCGTCGCGGAGAGACGATGCTTATTATCCTCTTCTGGCATATCCATATCACCATCAATCACCCATAGACTCTCATCAACATCACCTAGTGGGTTAAAATCGAAGTTTAAGCTCGCTTCCAATCGAACTCGGAAGATAATTTCACCAGTTGAACTTGATGCCGTAAGTCCGTTGATTAAGGATGGAATAGATGGATTACCTTCAGCATTGGTAAGAGTAAACCATGCTTCTATCATTAAGCTTCTTGGAGTTGCAGCATCCATATTGTCAGGCAAGTGAAAGTCAGAAGGTAAGATTCCACGTAGAGAATGGTCGATTGAGAATAGTTTATTTAAGGCTTCCAATGCAGCACTTTTACCTGTGCCATTATGTCCAATGAAAATGGTCAGTTCAGGATCAAACTCAATTGTCTGAGGATGACTCGTAGATATACTTTTATATCCTGAAACTATTAACTTCTTTAATAACATACTAACGACTTCTTAGACTATTCTGTGTAGGTCGTTCAAACCAATAAAGGTGTACAACCTATAAGCTACCAATTTAATAGCAGATATTACCATATTCGTCCGTACGCTTTTCTTATAGAAGTCTCTTTTTGATTAAAATTTTCGGCTATCACAGGTAGCACCGTTAACACATAATGGGGCAAAAGTTTGTTGTCATACCCACTTGTCTGGTCGTGTACAGTTTTGATACTCCATCAAAAAAACGTCTTTCGGCGGTTATTGATTCCTCACTTTTTCTAGCTCTTGCCATATCCGTTCGGATTCTTTCTTGTTCGACTCAACCCTTGCGACCATGGTGATATCTGCGTGACCCATTTGTTGTGCTAAGTAACTTACGTTGACGTTAGCGTGAGTGATCATCCAACTGGCGTAGGTATGTCGAAGTTGATACTGATTACGGTATCGGACGCCTCCTTTTTTTACACCGTGCCGACCACATTCGGCTGAACGCACTTGGGGCATACTGAGAGATTATCTTGGAGTGCTATTCGGAATAAGATCGGCTTTGTTGCGTAACTCCGCCCCAAAATAAACCCACCCCATTAGATGTATAAAAGACAAAATGGCAATTTGGCTCAGGGCTGGGTTTTGCCGCTAATTTTTGTAATCACTGATTTTGGCAATTTGCTCTCGGCTGCGTTGCTTCTTGTATTGTTTCGCATCGGCAGGGATTGGGGTGACTTTGCCAGTTTCAACCCAAGTTCGTAAACGGTTTGCATCACCGACAGGTGAAAGCTTTCCTTTGGTATCTAACACAACAAAAGCGACTTGGCGTTTTCCCATTTGTGTTCGCATAACAAGGCAATGACCAGCTGCGTTGGTAAACCCTGTTTTGGTTAAGTCAATCTTCCAGTTATCGTTAAAAACCAAGCGATTGGTATTACGAAAATCGAGGGTGTATCTCGGTTTTGCAAAGGTTACGGTTTTCTTCTCTGTCGAACTGAGTTGGCCGAGCAGAGGGTATTTTTTACTGGCCTTCAGTAACACCACCAAATCGCGGGCGCTGGAAACGTTTTTTGGTGAAAGCCCAGTCGGTTCAACAAAGCGAGTGTTTTTCATTCCCAAGGCTTTTGCCTTGGCATTCATTGCTTTGATAAAAGCTTTATAGCCACCGGGGTAGTGGTGAGCAAGGCTTGCTGCGGCTCTGTTTTCCGAGGACATCAATGTGAGCAGCAACATATCTTTGCGGCTAATTTCGCTGCCAATTTTAACCCGTGAATGCACCCCTTTCATCTCTTTGGCTTCTTTGATTGTGATAGGTAGTTTGGTATCCATCGGCAGTTTGGCATCCAAAGTGACAATCGCGGTCATCAGCTTGGTGACGGAAGCAATGGGCTTAACCGCATCAGGGTTGCTCGAATAAATCACTTCGTTGGTTTTAAGATCGATGACCAAAGCGCTGTTTGCAGCAAGCTCCTGTTTTTTAACAGTCTTTTTTGCAACAGCCTTTGTTGTTACTGAATCTGCGGAATAGGTTGGCATTGCAATGCTAGAGCCAATGCATATTAAGAAAACACTACCAAGGAAAGAGAAGAGTTTCATGTTGAGTTCACTGGGTGGTTGGTTAAGTCAGGTATGTCACAACGCTTTTGTTGAGTATAAGAGAGCAATGAAAAGAGCAGTAGAAAGCACCATGAAAATATATTTATGCTCAATCTTTACTCGGACACTTGAAAATCGACCATTCTGGTATACGGATTTCCGTGCTGAGCTTATGTGAAAATTGGAACTTAGAAAAGATGTAGATCGGATGCCTGTCGCACTTAATGATAAAGTTCAGTCACTTTGTCGTACATACATTCAGAGGTTTTCATTTTGCCTGTGTTTTGAGTCACTAGCGTCTTGAAATGTATTTAGGATGCAGTAACTCACTTTGCAGAGGCTGTGAATAGTTATTTGCATTGCAATGTGCAAATGGAGGCTTATGCCGCCATTCAACATACCGTTATTATTAGTACCAAGAGTAGGATGTGGTTCAATGGGCAATGTTCACGTTTGTGGTTTCAAATTGGGAGATATCCCACTCCGTCAATGAATCAGTCACTTTTCCCACTAAAGGGAGCAAACGCCAAGCTTCGCGCTCTTGAAATGGGTGGTTAGTGATCACTGCAAATCCCGCAATACAGCAGTGGCCACCGCGTGAGCGAATAAAGCTAGCAATAGTATTTACGGCTTCGTCGCTGTAAGACTCAATTTTATAGAGATTGTTCATGGAGTGCCCCTCTCTGCCGAATTCAATTAAATTCACTGCATATTTGATGCCAAATGAGAAGCGTGTTTCTTCAGTGAGTCACTATGATTTTGTCACTGCTCCAATAGAGAAACGGCAGCAACTTTTATAAAGCGCGAGTAGATGCCAAGTCCACCGAGGTAAAGATCAATCCATGGGTATATATGATTGTTGGGAGGGGGTATAAGTTTTAAACCTGCCTATTTAGCTAGGCCGCTCATAATGGGCGGCTTATGACATATTTGAGTGATTAACTCACTTTAAATGGCTTACTGCAGAGGAGACATTTACAGCCCCTTGATGGATTTGCTCCATAATTGTTGAGACTTCGACAATTCTTCCATTTGTTTCATTGGCGATTTTGGATACTTCAGAAATTGAAAAGGTGACGGTTTCGGTTAGAGTTAAGTTCTTACTGACTACTTGGTTGATTTCTTCCGTTGCTTTTGAAGTGCGTGAAGCCAGCTGACGAACTTCATCTGCCACCACTGCGAAACCTCGACCTTGTTCACCAGCTCGAGCCGCTTCAATAGCAGCATTTAGTGCTAAAAGATTGGTTTGATCAGCAATACCGCTGATAGTCTTAACTATTTCAGAAACATCTTTAGAAAGGGTCACAAGTTGTTCGATTTGTTTTAAAGAGTTTGAGATATTTTCTACCATAAGATCTGCAAGTTTTACCGAGTCTTGTAGAACGCTATTTCCTCTTCGGGCGACTTGTGATGTTTCGAGTGAAGTGTTGTAAGCAATATTGGCAGCATCATTGATTTGCAGTTCTCGCATTGTATCTTCAGTAATATCAGATGCAAATTTCACAATCTTATAAACCTGATTTTGTTCATCTCGAATTGGGCTATAAGAGGCCTGTATCCATACTTGAGAACCGTTGCTGTCTTTGCGTAAAAAGCGGCCAGACTGTGCGTGTCCAGCGGCTAGATTTTGCCAAAAATGTGGGTTTTCTCGGTAAAACTCGTCATAGCAAAACATCCGGTGATGCTTGCCTTTTACCTCTTCAAGGGAATAACTGAGAGCTTTTAAAAAGTTTTGATTAGCACGTAATACGGTGCCATCTGGTTGAAATTCTATAACCGCAAAATTGTCATTCACTGCTCTAAGCACGTCTTTGTCGGCTTGTGCTACTAAGAATTGATTGGTGACATCACTAGCAATTTTCATAACTCTAGTGATTTTCCCTCCTTCTTTGATTGGAAAATAGGTTGCTTCTAAAACAAGTAATTGACCATCTTTTTTATAGCGTTTAAAGGTGCCTGATTGCGGTTTACCTTGAGCAAGATTTTGCCAGAATTTTGCATATTGGATGGAATCAACATCACCACGTGAACAGAAAATACGATGATGTTTACCTTCAATTTCATTTAGCTGATATCCGGAAGCTGATAAAAACAATGCATTTGCAGTAATAATGTTTCCGTTTGGCTCAAACTCGATTGTTGCCAAGCTGTCTGAGACGGCTTGTAGCGTGTTTTGTTCTCTGGTTGGTAAATTAGTGACCGTATTTTGTTTATGCCAAAACATAATGATTCCCTTTATATTTTCTTACAGTTGCCCACAGTTATAAAACACGCTGTGCATTGTGGTTCATATTGGCTAGGGATGCTCAAACCAATGTTGTACAAGGTAGGAAACCATGGCCTAACTCAGCTGAATCTGCTTTTAAATAATTGGTAAGCAATTATCGGGTGTCAAGATGGGAGTTAAAAATTAGGATAATGAGAGCTTTTCTTAGTTTTATTATGTTTGATTCAAGTGATAACTGTGCCCTTTGGGCGAAGGAGTTGTGAACTGAATATCGCTTACAACTCCTTCACTTAGGTGGCATATTGTTTATGTGCCACCAGTTTCTTTATGTTCTTTATTTCAAAACAGAGCTATTGGAAACAGTATTTAAGTTGTCATCAGCAAGGAAATCGACGGTTTCAGTTTGCATCTCGGTGTGATGATTCAAGTCTGCGTATCCCGTATCTTGTGGGGCAACAAAGGTCGAGTGTTTCGCCGTGCTGTTAAACTGAACAAAACTGGCTGTGGCGGACGGTGTTGTCTGTGCTGCGTTGACAGTGGTTAAACTCAGCAAAGTCGCGAGTGGTTCAGTGCCAGCAAACTGAGGGCTGAGATAAACCAACGAGCCAAAGGGGTTGCTTACTTTATTGGGTACTACGCTATCCCCATCGACTTCTGAGAAATAAAGTGCTGTGGTTAAAGCTCCACTACTCAGCTTGGTTTTAACGACAGAGTAAGGATCAATCGTATCGAGCAGAGTTTGTGCGGCGTAGGAGAACAGTTGAAAGCCGGAAGTGACTTGGGCAAGCTGTTCCTGGGTTGCCAAGGAAGTGAACAAGTTATAGCAAGCCGTATCGTCTAAGCTGGCACATTGTGCATCAGCAAACCCTTTGTATTCCGTGCTAGCGCTTAACGCAACGTTATGTTT
>JBOFIW010000424.1:0-1824 GCA_051650365.1 Vibrio sp.
TCGTTGGCACCCGACTTTTGCTCAGCAGCCCTTTATTCACTATTTTGGTTTGGATGATCTGCACTACGACAATGCCAATATTGAAGGCGGCGATGTATTGGTGATTGGGAAAGGCGCAGTATTGATTGGAATGTCTGAAAGAACTTCGCCCCAAGGCGTAGAAAATTTAGCGGCCGCCTTGTTCAAACATGGTGAAGCTCGCGAAGTGATTGCGGTCAGCCTGCCAAAACATCGCTCTTGCATGCATTTGGATACGGTGATGACCCATATGGATGTCGATACCTTCTCCGTCTATCCCGAAGTGATGCGCAAAGATCTCGCGACTTGGCGACTGACGCCTAAAGGCGATGGCAGTGACATGCGCGTGGAGCAAGTCCCCAGCTATATTCATGCGATTGAATCGGCACTGGGGCTGGATTATCTCAAAATCATTACCACTGGCGGCAACAGCTATGAAGCGGAACGCGAACAATGGAATGATGCCAATAATGTCCTGACCGTCAAACCGGGCTTGGTGATTGGTTACGAGCGTAACGTCTATACCAATGAAAAGTACGATAAAGCTGGGATTAAGGTGCTGACCATTCCCGGTAATGAGCTGGGGCGTGGCCGTGGTGGCGCACGTTGTATGAGCTGCCCGATTGAGCGTGACGGAATTTAAACGTCAGTTAGGCGTGCCAAGCACGCCTAAACACTTCAGTTGAGTGCCAGTTCCACATCCGATTCCGCCAGCGTCGAGCAAGCCAACACATAGCCTTGCTCAATTTCCTCTTCGCTCAGGGTTTCTTGGCTTAAACGACGGACACGACCATCTAGCACTCGGCATTTACACGAACCACAAATACCGCTGCGACAAGCCGCAATGATCGGCAGTTTTCCGGTTTCTAACGCTTCTAACAGCACTTTTTCACTCGGCGCATCCACCTCTACTCCAAAGGCAGGCACGCGAATTTTCACCTGCTGGCGAACAGTGGGAGCGGAATCCTCCTCATTGAGTAACGTCATTTCAGGAGAAAAACTCTCTTGATGGAAATGTGCCATATCAAAGCCAAGCGCTTGTAAATAACCACTCACATCCTGCATAAACCCTTCTGGGCCACACAGATATACGCTTCTTTCCAACACATCCGGAACCTGTTCAATCAGAGTTTCCTGAGTTAAACGACCTTGTGCAAAGCCACTCTCACCCGCGTCTTTAAGTAACAGCTTCAAGTGGAAATTCGAATGCTGCACCGCTAACTGCTGCAACTCTTGCCAATAGATGGTTTGTTCTGGATTACGTGCGATGTGCAGAAAATCGATCTCTCTTGCATCGTTCTGTTTATCGCTCTGTTCGGCTAACCAAGCTTTGGCCATCGCCATGACTGGCGTGATGCCACACCCAGCGCTGATCAGTAATACACGGGATTTGGGTGCACAATCGGTGCTATTGAAACGACCTTGGGGTTTCATGGCCGTTACGCTATCCCCCAACTTCAACTCATCCACCACATGTTGAGACACCAACCCCTGTGCGACTCGCTTTACCGTAAAACGTAAATACGGCTGCTGAGCCTGCGAGCTGATGGAGTAAGAGCGGTACACCGTCTGCCCATTAATGGAAAAGCCTAAGTTCGCGAACTGCCCCGGCTTAAAGTTGAAGTGGCGCTCACGATGCGGATCCGCCAACTCAAAGCTCACACAATCTGGGGTTTCTTGCCATTTGCGCACACAAACCAAGGTTTCATTGTCTTGTTCTGCCCATGCAGACATTTTATTTCTCCTTATCGGCATCAGCCCCACATAGTGGGGCTGAGTGGCCACTTATGCAGCCAGAATGGTGCG
>JBOFIW010000425.1:0-3497 GCA_051650365.1 Vibrio sp.
AAACATGCCCCGCGCTGATCGCATCAGTTACACTACAAACACCTCGCATAGCGGGGTGTTTTTGTATGTGGAGGAGATTATGAGCAAAGCAGCCAATCAAGAATGTAATTTTGATATGTTCGGGTTCAATGACGTATCACTGGCCGACATCGACAAGCTACTGGATGATGAAGAAAGCAAGGCGCGTTGGCCTGAAATGATGCTAACCATCTTTGTGTCATTGAAGGATGAATGCAGCAAGCTGGGGCTAGATGAAAGAGCCGCACTGGTGCTGCTGGCGCGCCTTTGCAAAGACACGGGCGGCTTGCAATATTACTTTCCAAAGGGCGAGCAGCTTGAGCATCAGTTACGATGCATGTATATTTGGCGTGAATTTAACGGTCAGAATGTGCCTGAGTTGGCTGTAAAGCACAATCTCTCTACTCAAAACATTTACGCAGCCATCCGTAAGATGCGCACATTAGAAGTGAGAAAGCGCCAGCGCCAACTGTTCTAATGTTGAGCAACTGTCGTTAATTCATAAACTCACCCCACAAAAAGCACAATCAGTTCAACAAATGTCTGAACGGGTTGTGCTTTTATGTTTACCGAATCCCCCTTTTCTACCGCTGGCTACTCGCCTGAATTTTGCCATGCCGTACTGTTCGTGCTTACCGCTGAAGGCGGATTGCGTGATGATGGCGGCTACGTTAACGACCCGAAAGACAAGGGCGGCGAAACGAAATATGGCATCAGCAAGCGCGCTTTCCCTAATGTCGATATCAAATCCCTCACCATGGATGACGCGGTAAAGATTTACCACGACAACTACTGGAAGCCTGCGTTCTGTGATGAATGGGCTGGCCCTGTTGCGCTGTTAACGTTTGATAGCGCAGTACAACACGGCGTGAAACCTGCCATTAAAATGCTGCAAGAGTGCGCCGGAACGGCGGACGATGGTTTGGTGGGCAAAAACACTCGCGCAGCAGTTCACGCTTGCGATGTCGAGTACCTCACTGCTCGTTACGCTTTGCGCCGCGCTCGCTATTACGCGCGCATCATCAAGACCAATCCAGATCAAGTTCGCTTTATTGAAGGTTGGCACAACCGCCTAGTGCATTTGCTGAATGCAGCATGGGAATGCCAGTAATGAAGCGACAAAAGAACTCAGAGTTCGCCTATGCCACGGGGCGCGAAATGCGACTCGGAGCTGAGGCGCAGCACCGCCAGCTGTCTGGAGCTGACGCTGTTGCTATTCTGATTCGCCCACTATTCTCGCACGACGCTACGCTGCAAAGCTTTTTCAATAAAGGCTGGAACAGCGTCACCGCGTGCGACATCCGCATGTACCTTGGCATTGATAAGCCAGAGTCTGGTGCCAGTCTGCTCTCAAAAATACGGAGATTCAGAGAATGTCTATCGCAATCCCAGCACTAGCGGCGCTTGCTCTTGATGTTGGCCCGTCAGTGATCCGTGGTATCTCAAGCCTGTTTGGTGGTAATGACACCGCTAGCAAAGTGGCCGATGCAGTAGAAGCCGTTGATGGCGCATTGGGCATGAACAAAGCGCAAAAGCAAATCGCCCTCACTCGTGAGCTGCAAAGCCTGCCACCAGAATCGCTGGTAGATCTGGAGCGCATCAAAGTAGAGATGGAGCGAGAGATCACCCGTCGCCAAGAGCTGGCATTGTCTGACAAGCAGGCCGAGCACCACGAAACACAAGAGACGATCCGAGCTGGCGACAAAGCTGAAGATCCTTACATTCGAAAAACCAGACCACTGATGGCGCGCCAATCGCTCTTGGCAACCGTGCTGTACTGTTTTGTGTTTGAGTTTCTCAAAGCTAAGGGCTTGGGTGATGGCGCAGACTTCTCCATTGCAGGATTATTGTCAGCGCCAGCGTGGGCCTATTTAGGTTTGCGCACTCTAGATGGATTTGCCCCCTACCCAAAAAGCAGCGGCAACAAAGCCACCGCTGCCATGGTTGAAGCCATTAAGGGGCGCGTATGACAGACCAGTTTGATCGAGCACAGCAGCTTGAACAAGAATTCCGAGACAGAGCCATTGCTCAGCAACTCAAACGCAACCAGGATGCAGCCTGCGCTGAAGGCGAGGACCGAGACTGTGTTGATTGCGGTGTCGCCATTCCACAAAAAAGAATCCAAGCCATGCCGAGCGCGGTGCGTTGCGTTGGCTGTCAATCAAAAAAGGAACCGCATTGATGGATTTGTTTGTTAAGTATTTCTCTATCGCGTGGACGCTGGCGTCATCGGTTGTCATGGTTGTTCTGGTATTGCTTTCCAAAACTTATGCGCGCCGCGAAGAGGTTTCTGCCGTCAAGGCGCAGGTTGGCAAGGTGGACAAAAAAGTGGACGAGCTAAAAGCGCAAGTGGACAGCCTGCCCACTCAGCAACAAATCACTGATCTGCTGGTTGAGCTAGCCAGCACGCGCGGAGAAATGAAAGAGCTGCGAGCAAAGATTCAACCTGTCGAGCACTTGGCTCACCTCCTTTTAGAACAACGTTTAAAAGATGATAAGTAGAGGTTTACATGTCATTTAAAGAGCTTTTACAAGAGGACCAGCGACTGGTCATTCTGCGATCTCTGCATGAGATGCACGGCTATGAGGCAAACGAATCCATCGTCGATTCGTGCCTTGACGCTTACGGTCACAAAATCAGCCGTGATGCGGTGCGCACCCATTTGTTCTGGCTGCAAGAGCAAGGCTTGGTATCACTGCGTGATGTGGGCGGCTGCCAGGTGGCTCGACTCACTGGACGTGGTGAAGACGTGGCAACGGGTCAAGCCGTTGTGCCAGGTGTTAAACGCCCACGGGCATAGGAGCAAGGCGTATGCAAGTTGCCAGTAACCGCAAAAGCAAGATCAATTTATTGCCGGACGAAATTCGCAACACGCTAAATGCGTTTATTCGCAGCGGCAATATGACCCAGAAAGATATTCTGGAGGCGGTCAATCAAATGATTGATGAAGCCGGATTGCCAGATGATGCCAAGCTCAGTCGCACAGGGTTTAATCGCTACGCCAAGCGCATGGAAGAAATGGGCCAGCGCTTGCGTCAATCGCGCGAGGTCGCAGAAGTGTGGGTGGCTAAGCTGGGTGATGCGCCAGAGTCAGACGTCGGTAAGTTGCTGCAGGAGTTCGTGCGCACTATGGCGTTTGATACCTCCATGAAAATGATGGAGCAATCTGATGGTGAAGATGGCGAAGTGATCTCACCCAAGGCACTCGGCCAGTTAGCCTTGGTGGTGCAACGCATCGAAACCGCTGCCATGACCAGCATGAAGCGCGAGAAAGAGATTCGGGCCGCGTTCGCTGCTGAAGCCGCAGAGGCCGCTGAGAAGATTGTTAAGCAAGCGGGCATTTCGGCGGATACCGCCACCGATATCAAAAACCAAATCTTGGGGATCGCGTAAATGAACTATGAATTCCGCGAACAAGATGTGCTGCTGCCTTACCAGAAGCGATGGATTGCTGATGAATCTCCGCTAAAGATTGCGG
>JBOFIW010000426.1:0-3806 GCA_051650365.1 Vibrio sp.
TTTTACAAATATCGGAAGCTGGACAACCACTGCTGTAGTAGGTGCAGAGGCAAAAATCAACGGTGATTATATTCATAGCAATTCAGTCACAACCGACCTCAATAAAAACCTAGTTGCTATTGGAGAAGCGAAGCTCGCTGGTAGCCGTCCAGAAAATGGGGCATCAGCAAATCGTCTTTTTGCAGTCAATGACATATCTGTTGCAAATCCAACCGCTACTTTTTTCAGTGGCGGGATCTTCTTTACAGGTGCAGGTGGAAAAGCTGGCGGCATCAATAATTACAACGAAATTGTTGGGCAAGTTGATGCAGATAGTACTCGTGAGAACGATGGCAAACCTCGTCGCAAAAGAGGATTCATCTATCCATACAACGCAAATGGTAGCGATGCTAGCCGTATGGCGGTTTTTGCTAACAAGGCATGGTGGTTAGATGATTTGACTAATGATGGTTCAGTAACCGGTAACAACCAGTTTCGCATTATTGATGCGAGCGATATTAATGATGCGGGTGTTATTTCAGCCACTGCTCTGAAATGTGAGGGGGGGTATGACACAACTGCACACAATTCACTTTGTGGTGGGGGTAACCGTGAAGAAACTGTCGTTGCTGTGAAGTTAGTTCCAATTACAAATGCAACAAGTGCCGATATTCAACAGCGTCCAACCGAAGAGCAAGCCTCTGAACGTAAAGGTGGTGGCCTTGGTTTAGGGCTTCTGATCGCACTGGGATTACTAGGGTTCCGTAGAAAGTTGTAAATATTGTCAGGAAGGGCACAAGCTCACAGATTTGGGCTTGTGCCTTTTTTATTGCTTGAGAAAGACGCAGATTTGATCGATTCTTTAGTGGTGTGGTCATAAAAGATCCACACAAGTTTAATAGTTGTACGTTATACCAAAGTTACCGTATGAGGACAGAACTATGAAGAGACAAAAGCGTGATCGCCTAGAAAGAGCTCAATCGCAAGGATACAAAGCAGGTCTAAACGGCAGGTCCCATGATGAATGTCCCTATCAACAAACGGAAGTACGCTCTTATTGGTTAGGTGGTTGGCGTGATGCTAGAAATGACAAACTTTCTGGTCTCTGCAAATAATTTCCCATACAACAAAGCCCAGCCCAACTTGGGCTCATTAGCAAGGAAAACAGCCCTAAAAGGGCTGTTATTCGTATATAGGGACTCAAAAAATGAGTTTAAAACGCTGAAGTATCTTGGAATAGACCGACTTTCAGATCTTTCGCTACGTAGATTTCTTTACCATCTACCAATACGCGTCCGTCAGCTAATCCCATTACTAGCTTACGATTCACGACACGCTTCATATTAATTTCGTAAGTCACTTTTTTAGCTGTTGGCAAAATTTGCCCTGTGAATTTAACTTCACCCACACCAAGGGCACGACCCTTACCTTTACCGCCAACCCAGCCAAGGAAGAACCCAACCAGTTGCCACATAGCATCCAAGCCTAGGCAGCCAGGCATTACTGGATCACCAGGAAAATGGCAATCAAAGAACCACAAATCAGGCGTAATATCGAGCTCAGCTAAGATCAAGCCTTTGTCAAATTCTCCCTCAGTTTCTGACATCTTGGTAATGCGATCCATCATCAACATATTAGGAGCAGGGAGTTGAGGATAACCCTCACCAAACAACTTACCTTGGCTTGACGCTAAAAGATCTTCTCTAGTATACGAATCACGTTTGTTCTGCATTATTGATTACTCCATTTTTTGTTGGGTGCATCTTAGTGAACAAGTGTACGCCAAACAACTCTGATCAGTGCCAGCCAAGCCAGTTTTTGATCCGTTCCACAATTCCGAGTGGTTGTACAAGTTTTTCAAAATTATCAATTCGTTCAGCGATTTTGGCAATCACACTGTCTTCATCTTCGCCTCGGAAAGGTTTACCCATTAGGAGAGGGATTGCTTCATCAACTGTTGAAACAGGCCAGATGTTGAATTCACCATTTTTAATGCTTTCTACAACCGATTTATGAAGAGACAAGTGCTTGAGGTTTGAACTAGGTAAAATAACCCCTTGTTCACCCGTTAGACCTTGATGGCAGCAAACTCGGTAGAAGCCTTCAATCTTTTCATTTAGGCCACCTACAGCCTGAACTCGACCAAATTGGTCAACGGCTCCAGTAACTGCGATTTGTTGGTCAATAGGGTACTCAGAAAGCGCACTCACTAAGGAGCATAGTTCAGCTAACGAGGCACTATCTCCATCAACTTCACTGTAAGACTGCTCAAAAACAACCGAAGCAGAAAAGGGCAGAGGACCATCCAAACTCAAGGCACTACTCACAAAAGCTTGCATGATCATCATGCCTTTAGCATGTAAATTGCCACCAAGTTCTACTTTACGTTCCACGTCAGCAATATCACCATCACCAAAGTGAATGACGCAAGAAATACGCGCTGGTTCACCATAAGCTAATGGATGTCCTGCAACCTCGATTACAGTTAAGCCATTTACTTGACCAACTTGTTCACCTTGGGTTTCGATAATCACTTGTCCATCAAGAATGTCATCTAATGCTCGCTCTGGGAGATAAGACTCGCGTAGATAACGCTTATCTAACGCCATCTCAATATGCTCCTCATCTATCAGCTGATTTTGAGATTCAAAACGGGCTTCTTCGAGCAAAGCCCGAAGCCACATTAAGCAGAGAGGAGCATAGTGTTGATCTTCGGTAAAGCGTGCTCCCGCCGTCATCAATGACTTGATGGCTGGAATGGTTAGAGCGGGCAAATCATATTGCTCGCACAACCAAAGCAAATAGCCTAAGTAATCTTCAATAGATTCTTCATCAATCTTCAGATCAAGCTCAAGTTCTGAAAATAAGCACAAACCGGAGTGAATATCGACATCAAGAAAATCAAGATCACCCAATTGCGTTCGGTCACCAACAACAATTAGCTTTACGTCATAGCTTGTACCTAGCCCATTTGGTACAGGAGACTTAGGGTCACAGTTGATAGGTGAAACCATCTCGCCTAAGACAGCAGCTTTTAAAGTTGGCCAATATCTGGGATTAGCCAAAAGCAAATTGGCAGAGACAATTAAATATCCACCGTTGGCTTGTTTAAGATATCCTGAAGTTTGCTGCGTTACGGCACCTTGCTCAACTTTGATTTGTCCCAATACCTCAGAAATGTCTAACGTTTCCGTGCTCAAAACGGGCACACCAAGCTTCTCATTGAGGAGAGTTTCCTTAAATAGGGCTCGGTAAATCGAGTTATCGGGAGCGTTAATCAACAGAATTCGACTAAACCCTTTTAAATGTACAAATTGTTCAAACGCACTGGTCAAACGAGGTTGAAGATCGATCAGTGAATTGAGAGCTAGGTTAGGGTAGTTTTCAAAGACTTTGTTAAACTGCTCAAATTGAGGCGTTACACTGCGCCAGATGCTGTGGGTCATTGAGATATCGAACTGATTGAAAAGAGCTAAATTATATAGAAAAAGCCCCGCAGCGAACAGTACAACTCAACAATGATCTTGCTCGCTTTTTTTGTGGTGAGAGTTGCAGGTTAGACAACACTGGGTTACGCTGTCACAGTATAACAAGGGAAAGTGGCTAGAGATGAAATATCAACAACTTGAAAATTTAGAATGTGGTTGGAAATGGCAGTATCTCATCAATAAATGGAAGGATGGAGAACAAGTAACTCATTACATCGATCGTAGTGAAATTGAAGCAGCGATTCAGAAACTCAAAGCGATTGAGCATGAACCCACGCAAGTCCTATCTTGGATTGAAGAGCACATGTCTCTAGAACTAGACAACAAGCTCAAACAAGC
>JBOFIW010000427.1:0-2017 GCA_051650365.1 Vibrio sp.
ACCCAACCCACTTGCAGTGCATCTCGCTTAACATTATCCGCACTAAATACGGTTAGGCCTAGTGGAATTTGCCCTTGTTGTGTCAAATCGTACTGTTGCTGAAGCATGGATGATCGAGGTATTAAGGTGTGACCAAACACCCAAGGACGCAGATCTCCATAGAGAACGACTTGCCGCAAAAGGTACTCTTCAGAAGGGAGTAATTTCATCTCGTCAGGGCTTAAGGAGTGCGCTGGCATCATTTGGTTGCTCAGCAGGTCAACAGTCAGTTGTTCACACTGGGTTGCCATTAAACGTGATAGCGAGCCTTGCTCTAACAACCACTTTTGGGCTAGTGGATCTGGAAACTCAATATCATCAGGATGTTGCCAAGTAACCTGATGAAGAGCTGCTAAATAGAGCGAAGTTAATTGATTCATACTATTATTCAATTTGACGCTTTACCCGATTACCCTAGCTACCTGCAATACCCTGTAGTTTAGGTATACAATAAAGCTCAGATTTTGATTCCAAACCCAAGAGTTCGAACGCGGAAAGCATTTTATTTACCAAATGGATGCTCTATTGTAACAAGACTCCGGCGGTTCGAGTATTGCGAACAGAATAAAGAGCAGATAGAAATATGCTAAAACGTTATGTCGTCCAAATAATGCTCGCTTTGAGCTTAATGCTGTCCTTTGCTAGCCAAGCCGAAGATCCACCGGCAGTGCCTCAACTGGCTTATTTCACTTTAGAGCCTGATCTCACGACCAATTTTTTTACCAAAGGTAACAAGCTAGGGTATATCCAAGTTCGGATTGACATTATGGTCGCCAATGCAGCGGATCTTCCCCTTGTGGAACAACATCAACCTTTGATACGAGATGCCGTCGTTGAGTTGTTAGGTAAACAAACCGAAGATACCATCAAATCCCTCGCAGGGCGTGAAGATCTACGTAAGTCGCTAGTGAATCGTCTCAACAATATCTTATTGCCAGAGGTTGGTCGTACGGTGATCGCTGATTTATTGTTTACCAAGTACATTTACCAATAGTTTTGGTTTTTCCTCAATGGAGCAATCAGTAAAAAAGCGGTCTAAGCCGCTTTTTTTGTATATTCAGAAAGAGGGGGATTAAGTAGATTGATAGTATTTACTGTCGAGCCATGCGAGAACGATACCACTGATTAAACCGGCTAAATGTGCGGTGTTGGCAATCGCCATAAAAGGCTGTACATAACCAAGCGCTAGCCAAATCAACATAAAACCCATTAATGGTCTTGGAATTGATAAGCCAAGCTGTGGGGCTCGTTGGCCAAGAACCCAGAAATATCCCGCCAAAGCGTAAACCACACCAGAAAGGCCACCAAAATTAGCGCCTTCAACCCAGTACTGACCAGCCCCAGAAATAATGGCTGAAACAATAAATAGTTTAATCAGCTTTAAGCTTCCAAGGCGCTGCTCAAGATCACCACCAAATTGCCACCACCAGAGTAAGTTAAAGGCAATGTGCATAACCGAAAAATGGAGCAAAGCGTGGCTTATCCAGCGCCAAATTTGCCATTGTTGACTTGCTTGGGCTGGAAAGTGCAAAGCATTAAATATCGCATCACCTGCACCAAATGTTTGTAGAGCAAAGATGGCGATACAGAGTGCCATAATAAACAGAGTAAATGCACCCGCTTTGGCTTTTATTAGGCTGAGTAAGTTGGGAGAGGCGTAATAAAATTGGGGGCGTTTCTGATCGGCAACGTCCCACGAAGCGGCTTGATACTTCTGATCATCAGGGTTTTGTAAAAACGCCTGTAACTCAGCTTGTGCGACATCGACATGCTGATCATGAAGCACCCATAGAGAGAACTGACCACTGGAATCCGGCATCATTTTTATTTCGATTTGGCGAGCGGCCATGTAGTCAATAAAGGCTTGAGCAGCTCGTGGATTATTTAAGGTGGTCAGTAAATGCATCTATTATTAACTCGTTTCTATGGGAAGATGGGCGCGTTGCCAAGCGTCAAAGCCGCCATCCACACTATACAC
>JBOFIW010000428.1:0-1878 GCA_051650365.1 Vibrio sp.
TGGTCAGCTTTATGTTTATCCGCAGCTACAGCCTCGCCATTATGGTGGTAGTGTTGTTTGCCAGCGTAAGCGGCGCGTCATTTGGTCAGCTTTTCGCACTTGGCCGCGAATACGCCGATCGTCATTTAACCGACAAAACTACGTTTCTCTCCACCATGCGTGCTGGCATTGCGATAGCTTGGGTATTTGGCCCACCGGCGGCGTTTATGCTCAAAGCCAGTTTTGGCTTTAGTGCGGCCTTTGCCGTTTCCGCGGCGATTGTTTCTTTAGCCATTGTGTTGATTGCCCGCTATCTGCCTGCAGGGGAAAAAACAGCCGCGGTTCAACCGGATGGTACCCAAGCTGATTTAAGAAAATACTCAGCACGTAAGCGTGCGCTGATTGTGCTGTACTGTGTGACCTTGGTCTTTACATTTGGCGCAAATAACCTCTACATCACCAGTATGCCGCTCTATTTATCTCGCGAATTGATGGTGCCTGAACACTGGTTAGGCTTGCTGTTTGGTACTGCGGCGTTGTGTGAAATTCCCGTAATGTTAATGGCAGGAAAACTGGCACAGCGCTGGGGAACCAACAAATTACTCATGCTTGGGATCGCCAGTGGCATGTTGTTTTATGGTGTTATGCTCACCCACACTGGGTTTATCGCCATGATGGCGGCACAAGTTCTGAATGGTTTTTTTATTGGCGTGTGTGCAACGTTAGGCATGGTGGTTCTACAGGATATGATGCAAGACCGACTGGGTACGGCGTCAACTCTGTTTTCGAGCATGCTCAGTATCAGCACCTTAGTGGCGAGTTTGTCAGTAGGCGTAGTGGGCGAATTTTATAACTACTTCAGCACCTTGTATGTTTCTTTAACAGGCGCGTTTAGCGCACTGATTCTGTTGATGTTGTTTAGTCAATTACAGCGCAACGTGACACAGGCTGAATTGGCTCAGAGTGCGGTATCCGTCAATTAGAAATGGGTGTCGATGAGCGTTCATTTCGCACGCTCATTGCTTGTACAAAAAGTGATAGGTGCGTAATTATTCGGTAAATCGTAAAAAATATGTGACCATACTTCCATATCTTATGGTGTTATAAGAAATGTTTATGAAAGAAGGTATTATTTTTAAGAAAGTAAAGTAATTGTGGAGAAAGATAGTGGACAATTTAATTATTGCCCAGTTGAAGAAAGAGTTCCACGCGCAATTGAGCGCGTTGCAAGCTCATTCTGCTCCACAATCAAAACCGACATTATCGGTGTTAACCGATGAAGAGTTGCGCCAATTAGAACAAATGTGGATTGAACTGTGCGTCTGGAAAAAGTCGCAAAACTGATTCTTCTCTCCCTATTTTGATGACGGAATGAACCCAACCCACAATGGTTGGGTTTTTTATTGCTCAAAAAATCATTTGTTATAACATAACAATTTAAGCGTCTGAGTGATCTTTTCTTTGAAAAAAGGGGTATCAGCCCTCATAGTTAGGTCACTAGTAGAGACAAGTTATGCAAATGTTGAGAAACGTGCATCCCGTTACAAAGATTCAAGTGAGTGCAAATATGGCGGAAGTAAGAGCCAGAGTCGATTTCAAAGTCGGAGCCAAAAGCAATATTGACGCAGAAATCCTGTCATTTCATGGACTGCAATCTGATAAAGAGCATGTTGCGGTCATTTTCAAATCAGCCGATAACACCCAAGAAGCCCCTTTAGTGCGTATGCACTCTGAGTGTTTAACGGGCGACGTTTTCCATTCTTCTCGTTGTGATTGTGGTGAACAGTTGGAAGAAACCATTACCAAAATGGGCGAGTCAGGTGGCATCATCCTGTATTTGCGTCAAGAAGGGCGTGGCATTGGTTTATACAACAAGATTGATGCTTATCGTCTACAAAG
>JBOFIW010000429.1:0-5566 GCA_051650365.1 Vibrio sp.
TTTCACCGCGATTTCACTCGGTGGTGTTGAGTTCGCAACCGATATCGCGAGTTATCTCGATTTTGTATTGGCGCTGTTTTTAGCTTTTGGTATCGCGTTTGAAGTACCCGTGGCGATCATTCTGTTGTGCTGGACGGGCGCAACTACGCCTAAGAGTCTATCGGAAAAGCGTCCATACATTATCGTTGGTGCGTTTGTGGTCGGTATGTTACTGACGCCGCCGGATATGATTTCGCAAACGCTGCTCGCCATACCTATGTGCTTATTGTTTGAAGTTGGTTTGTTCTTCGCCCGTTTTTATACTCGTGATGAACCCGATGAAGCGCAAGAAGACGAATAAAGTCATGGTATCAATAGTAGCGTAAGAGATTGATGAGAATAGTGGGCACATGTTGTGCCCCCTATTTTTTCACCTCTGCTGCAAGAAGGTGCCAGCGCGCCATTGGGCAGCTAAAGTGATGCCAAGCGTCACGCCACGCAGCGCCATAAAGCTGAGCATGGCAAGCCAAAGAGCATGATTGCCGTAGCTTGCACTGAGCCAGTAAGCTACAAAGAAAGCCACCGCCGAGATTGCCATACTGTTTCGCATCTCCTTGCCTTTGGTCGCGCCGATAAACACACCATCCAATAAAAAACACCACACCGCCACCAACGGCATGGCTACCAGCCAAGGTAGATAGATTTCTGCTGTCGCTTGGACGCTTGGAATGTTAGTGATCATCTGGATCAGATCCGATCCAAAGCCTAAGAAGATCAGACTGAGGAGCAAACAAATCATGGTGGCCCAAAAGGTACTACCAATCATGGATGTGCGCAGTTGGCGATCATCTTTTGCGCCAATCGCTTTGCCCACCATGGCTTCCATCGCATAAGCGAATCCATCCATGCCGTAGGAAATCATCATCAAAAAGCTCATCAATACTGCATTTGCTGCTACGGTTTCGTCACCCAGTGCCGCACCTTGAAAGGTCATAAAACTAAACACGGCTTGTAGACAGAGTGAGCGCAGGAAGATGTCGCGGTTGAGCGCCACTAAACGGGAGAGTTCTTTCGTTAGAGACGAGATGAAAGAGAAGGGCGCAGGAAGCTGATGTTGTCGCCAGTAACGAACTACACAAACCAGTCCAAATAGCAGGCTTGCATAATCCGCGATAACAGAAGCGATGGCGGCACCCTCGACTTTTAGTCCTAGCCCGAGTACGAGCAGTAGATCGAGCGCAATATTGGTGAGGTTGGTGATGATCACCATCCACATCGGTGCGCGGGCATTTTGGGTGCCGAGTAGCCAGCCAAGCAGGACAAAGTTAAGCAAGGCGGCAGGGGCACTCCAAGCACGAATGTAGAAATAGGCTTCAGCATAGGTTTTGACTTCGCTGCTGGCATCGCTGAAGTGAAAAATCAGTCCAGCGACTGGCCGGTGAAACAGCAAAAACAGCGTGGCTAAACCAAGAGCTATGACGCTGCCTTGCAGTAAAACTCGACCAAGCTGCTGTGGATTTTGCGCACCCTGCGCTTGGGCGGTTAAGCCTGTCGTAGACATACGTAAAAAGCCGAGCAGCCAGAACGTCACACTGATCATAGTGCTACCCAGTGCCACGCCGCCTAAATACCAAGCGTGTTCGAGATGGCCGATAACCGCAGCATCGACCAAGCCAAGCAGTGGAACGGTAATGTTAGACAGCACCATAGGCAACGCGAGCGCAAGCACTTGGCGATGCACGCTCTGCTGTTTCAGAGTCTGGATAATCAGTGACACAAAAAAACCTCAACGATGACTTGTGGTTAGTGTAACTGAGTGAGGATGGTTGGGCTATGGCGTGGCCGAGATGGCGAGTTACCAATCTACGTTGACGAGAACTGGGGTTAAGCGAGTCTTGTAGATGCCGGAACGTGCAATGGCGCGTTGCCAGAATTTCCAGCGGTCACAGTGGCGATCGAATGGGGAAAAGGTACGTACCGATTTCGCCCACGGCAGACAATTCATAATGGCATCACCTACACAGGTAAAACCATGCGCATAGGCTTCGCAGCCGAGTTTTTGGCCTAAATAACTGGAGGTTTTATCTCCCGCGACCACGAGACAAGCACGGGCTTTGGCAAAATGTAGTCCGATGGAGCGGACAAAGCGCGCCACTTGTTGTGCATCACAATCGAGTAAAGCGTGTTCGCACACTAACAGTACGGGAGCAAATTCAGGAATTGGTAATTCCGAGAGTTCTTGTGGTTGCATCACATCACCACACACTAGCTGATAGCGCTCACTACGGTGAAACAGCTTTTCACGCCATAATAGGTTTTCAGTAATATCCCATTCGATCCAGTGGCAGCGGCCGTTATCTACCCGATAAAAACGGGTATCGAGACCTGCGCCAACATTAATGATCCAGCCATCAGGATGCGTATCGAGAAAGTGGCGAACTTGTTGGTCACAAAGCTGAGTTAGCGTGGCATGCAGTAACTGCTTTTGATCTATGTCTCCCGTTAAGCAGTCTTGTGCAAACGCACAGCGCCTACAGGCATTGGCGGCAATCGGATCGTACACAAGGCCATTATCCACCAAGCTTTCTTGGCTGCGTAACCAAAGCGGCTGCACTAAGTTGGTGGGAACTTGGTACTGGTCTGGTTTAGGTGAATCTGAGTGGTGCATGCTCATCTTCCTATACTGGGATAGGAAGATGATAATGAATCTCAAATGAGAAGGCAAGTTGTTGAGAATTTATCTCAACAATGTTTACATCCAAGTGCTGTTACGGATTACTCCAACCGCAATGCCTTCAATGGTGAGGGATTGAGCAGCTAAATCGACTTCGATGGGTGCGAACTCTTCGTTTTCCGCATGCAGAAACACTTTGGAGCCTTTGCGCTCAAGACGTTTCACCGTGACGTCATCTTCAACCCGCGCCACAACGACTTGGCCATTACGTACATCTTGCGTTTTGTGAACGGCTAGGAGGTCACCATCGAGGATGCCGATGTTTTTCATACTCTCGCCATGCACACGTAGCAGAAAATCGGCTTGCGGGCGGAACATGCTTGGATCGACTTGGTAATGCGCTTCCACATGCTCTTGGGCGAGAATCGGTTCACCGGCGGCAACACGACCAATTAGAGGCAAGCCAATTTCAGCTTCTTCTTCATTCGCAGCGTGGTCGATGAGGATACGAATCCCGCGTGAGGCACCTGGAACCATCTCAATGACTTGTTTACGGGCAAGCGCCTTGAGGTGTTCTTCAGCCGCATTGGCCGAACGAAAACCCAGCTCTTTAGCTATTTCGGCACGGGTTGGGGGCATTCCGGTTTCATCAATCTTGCTTTTGATCAGATCAAACACTTCTTGTTGGCGAGGGGTTAACGGCTTCATGAGTCACCTGTCTTTTTATACAGTTGACTGTGAGTATATCCAGTGTAAAGAGAATTGCAAAGCCAATTGCTTGTTTTTTGTGTGATTGTGAAGTGAGCCACTGACTCAGTGGTCATCGGCGGGTTGTTGTGCGGAGCTTTGGTATTCTATTCAGTTCAGAAATGCTGCGGATGTAAGCAATAAAATTAAAAGGTTTGACCAGTTTCTGGTATTCTTGGCGCGCAAAAAAACAATACCGCATGATGGTGCACTCTCACGCTGGCCGTTAGAGAGGAAGTACCATCGGGCTTATTTAAAGAATCTTGAGGCTTTGAACTCTATGTCTTCAGGACACCTATTATCTCGTTCACTATTGAAATTACCGATGTCGGTACTGGTGAAAGGGACGGCGATTCCGTCTAATCCGATCCAAGATCTGGATATTGATACTCAAAAACCGGTGATGTACGCCTTACCGTTTCGCTCCAACGTCGATCTGCTGACGTTGCAAACTCACGCGAAAGACGCAGGCCTGCCTGACCCGCTAGAACCACTGGTGGTGAATGGCAAAGCTTTCCAACGTTATGTGTTTATTGCCTCACGCCCGACGCTGCTCAATAGCGATCAGCATGTACCGAATGACTCTATTGCGCTGTTTTCTGAGCTGCTGACTGAGCATAAGCTCGACAGTGAGTTGGATGTGCAAGTGATCCCTGCAACAGTATTGTGGGGACGCAAGCCGGGCAAAGAAGGGCAAGAAAGACCCTATTTGCAGGCTTTGAATGGTCCGGAGAAGGCGATTGCGGTACTGGCTTCTGGCCGTGACTGCTTGGTGCGTTTCAGCCCTGTGGTTTCAATGCGTTACATGGCAGACACCCACGGCACCGATACCTCGATTGCGCATAAGTTGGCGCGCGTGGCGCGCATTCACTTCTCACGGCAAAAATTGGCGGCATCGGGTCCTAATTTGCCGCAGCGGGCACAACTATTTGCTCGCTTGATGAACTCTCCCGCGATTGAAAAAGCCATTGCTGATGAAGCGAAATCCAAAAAGATCCCGCTCGAAAAAGCGCGCAAAGAAGCACACGACATTCTTGATGAGATCGCGGCTGATTTTTCCTATTCGCTGGTGAAAAAAGGCGAGCGCATCTTAGGTTGGCTGTGGAACCGCATCTACCAAGGCTTGAACATCAATAACGCCGCGACGGTACGCCGCTTGGCGCAAGATGGCCATGAGATTGTCTACGTGCCTTGTCATCGCAGTCATATGGATTACTTGCTGCTTTCTTATGTGTTGTACCGTGAAGGTATGGTGCCTCCGCACATTGCCGCGGGCATTAACCTGAACTTTTTCCCAGCAGGGCCGATTTTCCGTCGTGGCGGTGCGTTTTTCATTCGTCGTAGCTTTAAAGGTGCGCCACTTTATTCAACGATTTTCCGTGAATATCTCGCAGAGCTGTTTGCGAAAGGCTATTCGGTGGAATACTTCAGTGAAGGTGGCCGCTCGCGTACAGGTCGTCTATTACCAGCCAAAACTGGTATGTTGGCGATGACCATTCAAGCCATGTTGCGTGGCCTAAATCGTCCAGTGACTTTAGTGCCTGTCTACATCGGTTATGAGCATGTGATGGAAGTGGGTACTTACGCCAAAGAGCTACGTGGTAAACGTAAAGAGAAAGAAAATGCAGGCTTGGTACTGCGTACTTTGCGTAAGCTGCGCAATTTTGGCCAAGGTTACGTGAACTTCGGTGAGCCGATCCCACTCAACCAGTTCTTGAATGAAACCGTTCCGCAATGGACGCAAGATATTGACCCGATGGGTGCAAGCAAACCGCAATGGATGACGCCGACAGTGAATAAGCTCGCCACGCGCATGATGACTCACATCAACGATGCAGCGGCAGTGAATGCGATGACCTTGTGTGCAACAGCGTTGTTGGCTTCTCGTCAACGTGCCTTGGCGCGTGACAACCTGATTAAGCAGGTCGATTGCTATTTATCGCTGCTGCGTAATGTGCCGTATTCTGCGACTTCAACACTGCCAAGTGATAGTGCAGAAAAGCTGGTTGAACATGCGGAGTCGCTGGATAAGTTTGTGGTGGAAACCGATACCATGGGCGACATTATTTCGCTGGATCGCAACCAATCGATCCTGATGACTTACTATCGCAACAACATCATCCACTTGTTGGCACTGCCATCGCTGATCGCTCAGTTGTTGATTCG
>JBOFIW010000430.1:0-1847 GCA_051650365.1 Vibrio sp.
TCTATAGTTGGCTTGAAATCTGCTTATCACAGATGAATATCTAGAGAGGGTATAAAACATGTTTGAATTGATCTTTATTTTGGTCTTTGCCGCGACACTGTTGGTTACCGGGATCACCCTTGTGAGTGTATTTGGTGCAATAGCATTGGCTTTTTTGGTGATGGCACTATTCGGTATGTTAGGCATAGTATTGAAACTCTTACCTTGGTTGGTGGTCATTTTAGTCGTGATCTGGTTAATGCGAGATAGAGTGAGCGCTTCCCGTTAAGTGATGACAAAATGATTTGTTGATTTTAGGTTTGTGTTACCATCTCTGACCTTAATCATCCTTTAATCGAAACTTAACGGAGCATAGCTCATGAATCAAACTGCATTGGCGACACTGGTCTCTGCATTGATGATCGCGCCTATTTCGGCTTTTGCTGCTGGGTCATCTTCTACCGCAACTGTTGGCGCAGACATGTGGTTAACGAGTACCAAGATTGACAATACTCGCCGTGATGATGCTAACGCCCCAACCTTGTATGTAGCCTTTGAACATCAACTGCCATATTTGCCGAATGTGAACTTACGTTATACTAATTTAGACGCAGATTTTGCCTCATTCGATAAGTTCGATTACACCTTTTACTATCAGATACTTGATCGTGAATTGATGAAGTTTGATGCAGGTATCACACTAACCCAATACACGAACAGTGACTACCAAGCGCCTGATACGCGTCACTACGATTTTGATCAAACCACCTTTAACTGGTACGCGAGTGCCGAAATCACCATCCCTAACACTCAGTTTGATATGATTGGTCAATTTGATTTTGGTAACAATAGTGATGTTAAATCCTCTGATGTGATGGCTGGTGTACAGTATCGCCTACCACTTGCTGCCGGTGATGTAGCGTTGAAAGCTGGTTATCGTGTAGTGGATCTCGAATTTACTGAACTTGCTAAGCAGTCGGCGAATATTAAACAATCCTTTGTTTTTGCTGATGGTTGGTTCCTAGGAGCACAATTTAGTTTCTAAATGGTTTCTCATTCTTGAGCTTAGTTCTAAGAAATACCGTTTAAATGAGCCACAAGTTGGCTCATTTTTGTTATTTGAACCATGCTTACCTTTTGTGTGAGCCTAGGATTGGGGGCAACATGACTATTTCAGAGTTAAGAGAGTTGTACCAACACCAACAACTTGTTGAGGCGATTATTGAACCCTCTTTTCAAGAGGGTGAATGGATTGTCGAATTTCGTCATCAAATGGGAGGTTTTGTATTGCTAACTGATGAAAATGGTGAAGAGTGCCGTTATGTCGATCTGGATAGTGCTTCACAAACCGCGATGGCGGTAGGTTTTCGACAAGTACGAGTTGAGAGACAATAGCCATACAGTTAAGTCAAAAAGTTATAAAACATTCTCATCCATTCTTTCTTGTTATTAAAAAGAGTGATTAATCTATCGTCATGCAATGAATAGGGAAGTCGTGACGATGTCTTTGTCTTTAGGAAACACTCTACCTTCGGCACTAGCTGGGCTCGCTAGTCCGTTAAATGATCTACAACTCAACCAACTTCAACAGACAGTTACCCAACTCAATCCCCAGCAATTGGCTTGGGTGAGTGGTTATTTTTGGGGGCTCAGTCAATCTAATACATCTCTGCTGCCTTCTGCACGGATGCAGCCCTTGGCCGCTGAAGGTAAGTTGACCATTATTTTCGCTTCGCAAACAGGTAACGCCAAAGGTGTTGCTCAAGCACTATTAAAAGAGGCGCAAGCGGAGGGTATTAATGCCCAACTGTTTGACGCTAGCGATTATAAAGGTAAAGACTTAGCCAAAGAAACTCATGTGATCTTTG
>JBOFIW010000431.1:0-28452 GCA_051650365.1 Vibrio sp.
ATTTTATGAAAGCCCATGCGCAGATCAAAGGCAGGGCCGACCCATTCTAGAGCATCGATCGTACCGCGTTCTAGAGAAGTATAAAGTTCACCAGGTGCAATGTTAGTAGGTTTTGCTCCAACTTTGGCTAATACCTCACCAGCAAACCCAGGAATGCGCATTTTTAACCCTTGCAGGTCTTCAATACTGTTGATCTCTTTTTTAAACCATCCCCCCATCTGAATATCCGAATTACCACCGGGGAAAGAGAGCAGATTGTGTGGAGCATACACCTTCTCCATTAACTGCATTCCGCCGCCATAGTAGAACCAAGCGTACTGTTCAGTGGCAATCATTCCAAAAGGCATAGAGGAAAAGAAGAGAGTATTCGGCACTTTTCCTTTCCAGTAATAAGAGCTGGAGTGGCCAAGATCGTATTGACCGGATTTCACCATATCAAATACGCCAAGTGGTGCCTTGTGCTTGTTGGCGGAATCAATGCGGATCTGAATGCGACCATTCGACATTTCAGCGGCTAACTTGGCCATGTTTTTCGGAGCATCACCGAGGATGGGGGTATTTGCTCCCCAAGTTTCGGCTAGAGTGAGTTTATAAATGGGCTGTTCGTCAGCCTGCGCAGTACCAAGTAGAGCGCTCAGAATCAGAGTTAGCGCTGCGCGACTTTTCGTGAAATAGGTTGTGATTGACATAACTTCCTCGTTGTTATCGTTATCGAAGCTGTAGAGTCTAAGCTGCTGAAAAAAGAGTCAATGATGAAATGGGGGTAACTTGCTATGTCAATTAGAGTGATACACCAATGTAGATTAGAAAATAAGCACGAAGAGTCGAAGGTATTGGAGAGTAATTAAGAAAGGCAGGATTTATTTGCTTAAGATTAGAATTTTATTTTGATTAAAGAATTGTTTGATGGGTCACGCCAAGATCGAGGATCTTGGCGTAACAGATTAAATTTCGCTGAAATATTGGTGCATCACGAGATAGTTTTGTGCTTCTTTCTGCCCCATATAGCGTGCCAGTGTTTTACTTGGCACGTTGCACAGGTCAACAACAATTAAGCCATCTAGCGCATTATTAAAGGCGGGGTCGACATTAAAGCTTACTAATTTCCCATTCAGCCCTAAATACTGACGTAGTAAGACGGGAATGCCTTTTCCTTGATCAATACGAGCAATGACTCGGGATAGAAGCTGTAAATCTGCCAGAGAGGTCAACAGACTTGCGTTCCATTGCACTTGATCTATGGGCAATGGATTGGTCGCTATCACCAGTTCGGCTTGTTCGCTGTCGCAGTAGTGCAAGGTCATGGTCTCTGCGAGTAAGCGCCTTGCTTGTTCACTGTAATCATTGCTGATACTGACGGGACCAAATAGATGAGTGTATTGAGGGTTGCGTACAATATAAGTACCAATCCCCTTCCAGAGCAGTAGTAGTGGAGCCATACTTTTTTGATATTGGCTATCAATGACTGAGCGCCCTAGCTCAATCGCATTATCCATTTTGGTAAGAAAACGCTGATCGTAATGAAAAAGGGTACTTGAATAGAGACTATTTATTCCTTTGTTTTGCAGAAGTTGTTCTACTAATCCTAGCCGATAGGCTCCAACAAGTTGGTTTTGTTCACGATCCCAGACAAACAGATGTAGATAATCGCGATCAAACGAATCAATATCAAGAGCACACCCTGTTCCTTCGCCTACCGCACGAAAATTTAGCTCACGAATACGACCAATTTCATGCATCAATGACGGAATATTGTCTGCCGTTGTGCAGTACACATCGAACTGATTATGGCGCAGCATATGATCGGTATAAGGCAACTGAGCAATATCTTCGAGCAAATCCTCGATAGGTAGGCGATGAGCAATTGGATCTAAGGTTTGATCGTTTGTGGCCTTATCACGCACAGGAGAGGGTTGTAAGAGGTAAGTGTTGAGGCGTAGATAGTTGACCAATTGTTGATCACAGAGATGCTCTATTTCGCGGTGTGTAATCGTTTCACCGATTGCTATTCCAATTGTGGTTTGCTGCTTATTCAGTAATTCTCTGCCTAACATTAGAGTGCGTAGCATAGGATGAATTTTCCCCGCAAGATAAAAGGGGATAGAGTTATGGCCATCAATATAGACAGGAACTGTATGCGCTTGGTGTTTTTTGACTAAACGAGCGGCAGATTGACTCCACTCTTTATCCTCTAAACGACCTTGTTTACTGTCAACCAATTGAGAGACTTCTCCCGCAGGAAACATCAACAACAACCCATTTTGTTCTAGATGTTTATGAGCTTGGCGTAAAGCCTGAAGATTGGCTTTTGAAGTATGAGAGTCCTCAAATACATCGACCCCAATAAATAGTGAAGCCAGTTCAGGGATCTGTTTTAAGTATTGATTGGCTAGCACTTTTACATCCGAGCGAACTGAAAGTAGTAGCTCAGCTAATATAACACCCTCTACACAACCTAAAGGATGGTTGGCTACAACGAGCGTGGCACCTTGTTGTGGAATACTAGAGAGTTGGCCACGAATGACTTGATAATTGATTCCAAGAATATCTAAAGTAAAACTCAGAAACTCATGTGTATCACTGCTAGTTGGGCGCTGGGCATAAAACTGATTGAGACGCTTTAATCCAGTCGCCCATTCAGCTAAGTGTTCACCAAGCCCTAAAGGCGTTTTACGTGGAAGAACGAAGGGAGATGTAGAAAGCATAGCAACCTCTTGCTAGATGACTTAGCAAAAGGCTAGTGGTGACATATTGCAAAATAGCGACACTCTGATGAGATTTTTATTGCGCTGCTACAAGGTATGAAAATTCTGAAATTAAAGTGGTGTTTTCAGAAATAAGTCAATTTGCTCACAATTTGTACAGAAAGTGTGATGTGCAAAAAGTTTTAGTGCTAACTTATTTAGGCGGGTAAAACGCCACCAATGAAAACGATATTACACCTTTGATTTGCTGATCTGGAACAAACGGGAGCTTATGCTCCCGTTGCTTTTTTAGAATGTAAATTGGTTACTTGAGCTAAGTTAAACCAGATATGGGTTAGCCTAATTTATTAGCTAGTTCCAAATTGTCAGATACAAAAAAAGGTTAGTAAACACTAAGTTTACTAACCTATTGGAATTTGGTGGCCCCTCCCAGACTCAATTTTTAACATTAACTTATTGTAAATTATAATATTATTTTGTTCTTGTTTTTGTTGTTGGTACATTTAGTGGTACATTGCGTTTTAGGTACAACAATCCATAAATTACACTTAGAACAATTTGAAATATTAATTATGTTTAATATTTCAGTGTTTAAAGAGCCCTAGAGCTTTTGTTGCACTTTGTACGCTAATCACAGCTTGTCATTATTTATCACTTTAATTACATGCTTTTCTATTGCTGTGCACCTTTTTTGTGACAATTCAGGTAAAAGCATCCTGTTAATTGTTAGCGCTACAGTAACGCTTTGTATGCTGCTACCTTTACTTGATCACAGACCGTAGGATTTCTAGTTAATTCGAGTAACCTAACTTTAAGGGTATAGATTATATCTTTGTATTCAAAGTGCCCTTTCTCACCGTAGATTTGATAGCTGGTTTCCCCTTTCTGTGTGGCGGCTTTTGAGGCTAAGTATTGCTCGTAGTTGATATGATCCTTGTTACTAAAGAATGATGTGAAGTTGAGCAAAAAAAACGGAGTCAATTCAATGAAGCCAGTTAATTTTGTTTTGTCTTTTTTCGAGAGTCTTGAGCATCGCCGAATCAGGTTCATATCTTCTAAATCCTTCAGCCGATCACTTACTTTATAGGTGTTTGTACCGAGTTTATCCGCTATCCATTTTCCGCCTATAGGGACTCCACCAATCATTAAATCAAAGTTCTTTGCTAACAACATAGTCACAATAATTAGGTTCTGGGTGCGCTGCTGGCGAAACCCCAACTCTTGAGCTTTTTGCTCTATGTATTGGTAAATGTTGTCGTACTCAACTAGTGATGCTCCCATAAAATGAGTCTGTCTTGTTGACTCACTGAGGGGGTGAGAGGGTAGAACATAGATCTCAGAGTTTGGTTCAAAGGGCTTTGTCATTGGTTGGAAATCAGCCCATGAGTTGAGTTGGATAAGTGATGAGGGAGTATGTTGTCTACGCGTAAATCTACCATCTGTTTTTTGGCTATCAGTAAGCACTAAAAATTCATTTTGACGATCAAATGGATTAATGAAGTTGTGCAACGGATGTTGAGAAACTGCGGTTTCTTTTAAGTTGTTTTGGGAGGCTTCATTGTTGAGCATTGAGTAAGTTTCCACGTTTTTTCGATTTTGCTAGATATACTATTATAATTTTATTCTTCCAACTTGATTGATTTATAGGTAAAAAATATTTTTTAATAATCTTGTCTTATGTGAGTAAATGAGGATGAGTTGGGTTGTTTTAGCGTGATGGATTGCTGTTGAAATCGTGGGCATTATCGAGCTATCTCTTCATTAACTAGCTCAATAGATTGTCATTTAACTTGTAACTTACTTGGATTCGAGAGTGGGGGAGAGGACATCGATTTTCCACAGTTCCGTGCCTAGGTGTTGATGGTTAACTAGCACTTGCCCCTTTAGATGGACAGGAAATGTATACGTAGCAGTTTTTGCATTGTCTGTCTGGTTAGTATTATTACAGTCATCTCTACCCTATCAATACACCCATTACATCGGCATAAGCTCATCAACTGAGTCACCATAGTGACTCACAGTACGCAATTAAAAATTAACGACACAGACCTATCTATGAACCTAAACACAGGAGTAGATAGGAATGAATGTACGTTCTAGAAAAAACAAAAACCTCAGACTGACCAACAAGAAAACGTTTCTGGGTAGACCTATCCAGACCGAGCACGGTCCACTCTACATCGACTACTTAGAGAAAATGCACGATACGATTGATCTCGCATTGGGCGAGTATCCTCGGCTGATGGCTATTCGAGTGGATTTGAGGTTTCCTAAGCTAAGGAACAATGAAAAGAGCGGTAATGTCATGACCGACTTTCTACGCTCGTTACAGTCGCAGATTGATCACTCCGGAAAACGAAAGAAAAGAGAAGGGAGTGCTAGAGTGCATCCCTGCAAAGTGCGGATTGCTTGGGTGAGGGAGCGCTCTAGCTCGATAAACGACCACTATCACCTAGTACTCATGTTCAACAAAGATAGATTTAACTGGTTGGGTAAAACTCAAACACAACAGGAGAACTTAGGCTCTTTTATCGTAGAGGCATGGGCGAGGGTGGCTGGTGTCGACTACGAGGAAGCCAATGGACTGGTTCATTTTTCAAAGAGAAAGAATAGCGACAGTGTGGTTATCCACCGCTTGAATTGTAACACTGATGACTTTGATGATGCGTTTGATGAGTTCTTCAAGCACATTAGCTATCTAGCAAAAGAGAACACTAAGCACTTTGGTAGCGGTAGACGAAATTTCGGTCATAGTCATAAGTAGCTTAAAAAGTAACGGTAGTACCAGTTCCTGTGGGAATCACAACAAACCACAGGAACCAATCATGATTCATCAACTCAACGAGGCTCATCAAAGAGTCCACACCATCACTCATGACCGAACCTTTAATGGAAAGCCACTCTACTACCACAAGGATGGTCTCGTTCTCGAATACCTAGAGGAGATAGACCGAGTGCTGACTGAAGCACTAAACCAATACCCAAGAATCTTTGCTGTTCACATCAACCTAAACCTACCGAGTGACTTCGGAGAAGATTACCTAGCGGTGTTTGCCCATTTCTTTCGTATTTTAGAATCGGAGACTAATGAGCTCTGTAGAGACAAATACACCGACAGAACTTATCAATACCAGCAAACGGTCATTCGCTATATCTGGACGAAAGCCAGTGAATCCACCAGCGATCACCATCATCTTATCTTGCTCTTTGATAGGGATCTCTTTCAAAACTTCGGCACTGGACGAGAGGGTTGGGGACGTTTTCTCTACAAAAAAGTGAGGAAGACATGGGATAGGGTGGTTGAAGATTATTACAGCCAACCATGCTCTGGATTAGCCTACTCTCCTACGAATGAAGGTTTTGAGCTGTTGTCTGACGCTGAAGTGTTCCCGTTACAGTTAAACGAGTTTTTTTATCGAATCAGTCGTCTAGCGAAGCCCACTGCCAACCGGAACGCTCACCCCAACAAGAGCTTTGGTTGCAGTCACGACTCACCTTAAAAAATACAGAGCGAGTAATGCCTATGTCATTCACACACTGAGAGGTATTACTCATGTCGAACACAACCCACCTTCCAACCATTACTCGTGCTAGAACATTTAAAGATTATCCATTGTTTTACAGCAATAAGGGACTTTATGAATCAGCGCTTACCACGATGGATAAGGTCTTTGATCAGGCTCTCACTCAGTATCAACGTACTCTTGCGATGCGTTTGGATTTATACCTGCCTAAAGATCATCAAGACACCGATCTCAGCATCCTCAATGATTACTTTGACATTCTGAAAGAGAAAATCGATGCAGATTCGTTGCCTTATGTATGGCGTAAGCGAGCTGATAAAACTCCTTCACATAACTACCGAGTGATGCTGTTTCTTGATGATAGTCAGTACTTCGGCCCTGCCATTTGTTGGGATAAAGGTAATCAGCTTGTGGAGCATCTAAAAACAGCTTGGAAGGAAGCGATAGAAAAGCACTACAAGGGCAAAGAGCGATCAATCATTTTGTTTAACGACCGAGGGAACGATGGCCTAGGAACACGCTGTAAGAGCAAAGATACCAATATAAAGCGTTGTGTCTTCCACCGTCTGAGTAGCTTTGCTGAAGCGTGGAAAGAAGAGCGTTACTGCTTTGGCTCTAGCCTAGATTAGATTAGGCCGACTGCACTTTTTTACCGTGGCGGCTTATCCATGGGTATATACAAGAGGAGACAATTCCCATGAGATTTCTACGACTTAAAGACGTGATGTCACTAACAGGGTTAGGCCGTTCAACTATCTACAAGTTCATGGCAGATGAAACCGATTTTCCGAAGAGTGTCCCACTCGGTGGACGTGCCGTGGCTTGGGTCGAAAGTGAAATAGAGGAATGGATGGAGCAACGTCTAGCTCTGCGAGACAACCAAGAATCTTTTCAGTAACACAAACATCAAATCACATCATCAACGGGGCGCTGGCTAAGCAAAGTCATGCGCCCTTTTTACAATTAGAGAGAGATAAACAATGAGCTATTCAATTTACGTAGACGGCGCAGCACCAAACAATCAACACGGATGTACACGAGGTGGTATCGGGCTGGTGGTCATGGATGAAGACAATGAGATTGTTCATGAAGAGAGTTTTACCATCAATCGAAAAACCGACAATGCTGAGCTAGAACTACTGGCCTTAATTGAAGCATTGGAATACGCAGAAGATGGGGACGTTATCTATTCGGACAGCGATTACTGTGTGAAAGGTTTCAATATCTGGATGGACGATTGGAAGGACCGAGGCTGGCGTCGAGCGGATAAGAAACCGGTTAAAAACCGCCAGCTTTGGCAACAAGTGGACGAGTTGAGTTCAAGGAAGTATGTCGAGGTATTTAAGGTCAAAGCGCATTCGGGCATTGAAGGGAATGAAAGAGCAGACCTGTTAGCGGTTGAAGCGGCGGAAGCTGACTAATACAAGAATTCATAGTTTGGGAGGGTAACACCTCTCAAGCTATGCCCTATTTTTTGTTTGGGCTAAGTTGGTTAATGATGAAGTCATTATCAATAGGTTTGGTTCCAGTGGGTGAAAATCACAATGTCTGCAATTGGTAGACCGAACTTATGGTTATAAATCCTGCAATTCCCGCTGGTTAGGTAGAATACATCTATTGAAAGTAGCGGATGGATTTAACTGTGGGTTATCGAGTGGTACGGTTAACCGAACTGATGGCATATGAGTTCGGTCAGGTTGAAGGTGACATTGGTCGGCTGGACGAAAGAGCGTTAGGCTCAGCACTCCCTCAGGGGATGAGCTATTCCAGTTTTATGGACAAGCTGAAAAGTGGTGAGTTAGCCTTGTTGACCGATTCCCCTTCGAAGCCTGTGATGCTCCGAGATGGCATGAGCAAATCATGGAGCTTGTCGGCGGAAGGGCAAGAGGTGTTATCGCCAGAAGCGAAAAGTGCCTACCTGTCCAGAACGAGAATGTCAGGCGGTGCGGCTGGCAGTGCTGCGCCCACTCAAAGCGCCGCAGGTTATGCGCCTAACATTGAAGAGACCTACGTTCCTGAGCCCGTAAAACCTGATACCTCAGATGCACCACCAAAACTGCAATACGAATATTGCTTTGAAGTGGCTTGCTCAGATGAGACGTTTAGAAAAAGCGTGGGGTATGCGTTTGAACTGGCGAAAACCCAACAAGAATCCCTGATTGGTAGCTGGCAGACGGAGGCAACCGAGCACGGTACAAAATATACGGCTCATACCGCCTTTGATGAACCGAAAAAATTAGTCGCTAAAGTAGCATCCAATGCTCTGGGTATTAGCGTTCCCGACAATGTGCAGGTGAAGCCTATAGGCTCTGGTGTAGTGCGAGAAGCCTTTATCCCAGTTGTCCCCTCAGTGCAGCTTGGTGAGCGTTTGGGGCTACCAACAGAAGGCTACTACTACCATTTTTACAATGGCCGCTTAGTTCAAGAATACAAGCTGCTAGGAAATGGTAAGTGGGCCTTCTACGCGACACGTTCCACTCACGAGCAGCTCAATGATGAGCAAGGCTACAACATCTATCAAAGTGCCATTCTGGTCTACTGGAAGCTCGAAGGTAAAGATGTTGAAAACCAACATCTGATTTATCTTGAACAGCCAATTACCCGAGAAGAGCTCGACAACCTCAATGATGACTGGTTGGCTCAACATGGTATTAAACTTGATATCAACGAATTGCTTGCTGCGCCCAAGCAACCTGTCGCAGAAAGACAAACCATTCAACCCTCGGACACAGAGAAAGCAGAGAGTAAACCAGAAACGCATACTGTTGGAACGGACTCTAAGACCAACCAACGAGAATCATGGGGAGCCATTGCAGAGCAATATGGTTTGTCGGCGAAACAATTACTGGATTTGAATCCACAGTACAACGCTGACCCGATGTCATTGAAAGTCGGGGATACGCTCACGGTTCAAGAGCCTGTAGATCTTGATAGTACCAAAATCGTTCAACGTGATTTACCGCCAGTGGAGCCCAAGACATACAATCAAGCTGCAAACACTCACTATGCTTACAACGGCAATTTTCAGGGAACATCAGCTAAACCTATCAACAGCGAGACTGTTCTGGATAATGGCCTTGTCGTGGCTAACTTGGGGCAAATCTCTCCTCTGGATGTCGATGATGTATATCTTGTCTTCGCCGATAAGAAAATGAGTGTGGAAGATTTTGCGCAAGAAACCTATTTATCAAAAGATAAGGCGATTCTTGACCATGTATTCAAATCGAATCCTCACCTCAAACGCAGCTTTAGCCAAATTATTGAAGGGATGCCTTTGGTTGTGTCGCCATGGGTAGAAAAACATCCAGATGAAGAAGTCGCTATCAAACAAGCTAATGATCTTATGACTGAGTATCTGAAGCTCTCTAGTGAAGAGAAGAAATGGTTTGCAGAGCACCATGAAACGGCAACCAATGCTTTACTCGTTGCGGCGACATCCGGCCTAGATGTTTACCAAGGTGAATCTGCTTCAACAGAACTTAGCGATTTTAACTTAAATCACATAGTTGCAGGAGCTGGAGCCGTAGTTGCTGGCGCTCAGGTTCAAGGGGACAAGCTTAGCAAAAGGATGAAGTCATTTGCTGAATATTCGCGCTATATTGCAGAGAAAACCAAAGGCTTATCAGGGCAGGCTCTCTATTCTAACCCTGATTACAAGTCATGGCGAAAAGAAGCGAGAGACTTTCAAAAGGAGATGAAATCTATTCTTTCGGAGGTTGGTAAGCCGGGTTACATTAAAAATGTTCAAGCGAAGCGTATCAATGACTACCTTAATGTCGGTAAGCGACAATTGTATCGAGCGAAAGATTTCTCTAAGGCGGTCTCAGGGATTGAGATGACTAGTTTGTATAAGCAAGCTATGTCTTTCAGTCGATTTTTGGGTGTTGCCAATGGGTTAGTGATTGGGGCTGGCTTGTATGGTAATGCTATGGATGTAGCCAAAACATGCAATACGAGTGGTTGGTTTGAGGAAACCTGCAATCGAAGTGTTGTTAGAAATAGTACGTCAGGCCTGACAAACGTTTTGGGTGGACTTGCGATAGGATGGGGAATCGCTCTTATACCTGTTACTGGCGGACTATCAATTGCATTGGTCGCTGGTGGATCTTTTATTTGGGGAATGTATGGAGGAGAACTCTCGAACGATACAGGGAAAGTTATTGAGGAAATGATCTTTGATTGATTTAGTTATTAAAGCTGGAGTGTTACTGCTAGTAGTAGGCGGGTTCCCATACTTGATCTTGAATCTCTACTTATCAATTAAGCTTCGGAAGAGAAAGTATGAGATGCTTCATAGCATTGTGAATAGTGCGCCATCTAAGTTTAGAGAACGAGCTAAATTTATTTTAGAGAGTAATCTTTCATGGGTGTTTGCTAGTTCTACAAGTCACATATGGTACGCATACCTCATGCTTAGGTACGGTTGGCGAATACCGAAGGAAGAGATTCAAGAGTGGCGTCAAAGCATCCAATCTATTTATGGTTCTGATTATCCTATATATAGACTGTCGACTCTATTGGCTAATGTGTGGCTAACAGGTCTCCCTGTTTTGTTATTAATCGCTTTTCGTAGATAAGCTTTTTTAACAGATAACATATATCTTCAAACCAGTGCATTGAGACAAAAAAAGAATGGGGAGCGTAATTACTCCCCATTATCATTTTTACCGCTGTTGGTGGCGTTACTTTTCTTCGACTAATTCACAGCCTTTAGGCACGGTGATGGTCGATACATCCTTGCCTTCCTGCTGCGCCGCTTTCACATCCATTTTGTATTGAGTACATTTGCCAACACTGACGTTGACGGCTCCCGAATCTGCTGATGGGTTGCCGCCCAGTGTTCCACCAGCAAAGGCGGAAGAGGTAGAGAAAACTAACGCTGCTGTGATGAGTAGAGATGATTTGTTCATAGTTGATCCTTACGAGTTGGTTGAGTGTGTTATTTGGGAATTGAAAGTTAGAAGGTGTAGACAAAGGTGCCCGCGCTGGAGGTGACTTCGATTTCTTTCACGCTGTCCACGGTGCAGTTGTTGCTGTATCCGGTGTAGGTTTGGCCGAAATTTAATGAAACGTTTCTTGATAGCTCTGAGGTGGTGCCTGCGGGTAATCGGCAGTTGCCTCGGTTAATCACCACATTGCTTATTACGGTGTTGTCAGTGATGGCTTGTAGGTCAAAAACCAATGTTCCCCAATGCGAGTTAGTCGATATCGACACTTCAATATCTGCTGTTGCTGCTTGAGTCTCTTCTTGGTCGCCACAAGCGGTGAGCCCGATAAACAGCACGCTCATTGCGGCGTATCGGAGTAGGGTGTTGATTAATGTCATAACGGTGCTCTCCTTATCGGTGAGTGAAATTCAAGGCGCACTGACTTCATAGTGTTCACGCATGAACCGCTCAAGATTGAAATCAGTCGGATAGGTAAAAGAAAACGTCGATACACTGGCCTCATCAATCAAAGGCAAGGCGAGGGTGCGTATCGTGTGTTGACCGGATAATCGAAAGAGCAGCAAGAGCGCGTCACACTGAACCGAGAGTCCCAGTGGCTCAATGAGCGCCTTCTCTTGCTGCAATACTTGGCTAGATATCTTGAGCATACGGTTGTGCAGTAATGCCGTGTGTACCGCATTCAACACGTGCCGTTGCTCGTCACTCCACTCGCGAATAGTGGGCAATGCCACATGTACTTTGGCTAACCATGCTTGCTCTTTTGAATGTGCTGAACCCTTGTGGGGTAAGGGTTTGTCTCTCTCCGAGGAGCGACCTTGCCCATAATTCAGTGCATCGGGAACAAGCGGCAGTAAGTACTTATTCGTCAGTTGCCAATAAAGCATTTCCTGCTTGTTGAGCTTCAGTAATTGCTCTGAGGTTTTCCGATAAACATGGGGCATGCTCATCGAATCACACTCCACGTTAAACACCTCCACAATGACTTCATCGAGGTAGCGTTTAATGCTGCGCGTGGTGCGGTGGATATCGAGTAGGGCTAACTGCTGCTGCAACTCCCTAACGGTAATCCATCGATGTTGAGGAATAAGCATCAGCGTGTGCAGCAAAGCGGATAACCCTTCAATGCTGGTTTTATTGCTCATGACTACGCTCTCAATACATCAAAGCTCCACACCGGAGTCGGACATTTAATGTCGGGAGAATAGAGGTGGGTCAGACACATAATGTCCAACGGTGAAAACAGCATCAATCGGCATCACCAAAGCGTGAGCCGATTAACATTAACGAGGCTTATGCTTATCACTGAGCTCGGCAATCGCTACCAATAACCCAATCAACAGCACCACCAGAAACCCTAAAGTGGATAGGGCTCCAATGGCGCCGAAGAACGGGGAAAGTGAAAACAGCGTGATGAGGGCAGTGACAAGTTTGATTATTTGTAGAAGAAGGGAAGTCATGATTTATTGCGGGGTAACGGCTATCTCGTTGTAAGCGTCCGTATCGACATAGGCAAGAAAGTTATTCTCCCATAGCCGATACAGCTCTTTGGCATCACGGCTACCCTGCATTGGTAGCCAGCCTCGATAGGCCACAAAGAACTGCCCAACTCGAAAATCAAAATCCAAGTTGCGCTCTAGCTCTGGGTAGTAGTTGCCCATATAAGCAAAGTCGGTGATGTACTCAATGCTCCATTCCCCTGTTGAGGTTTGGCAAATCGCCATCTCAACCGGATGGAAGCCGCCTTCATCCGCGCTGTAACTTTTATCGCGAAAGTTAAACACCAGATAACGGCTGGTGGTCAGTGCTTCATTACTCAGCATCTGAGCGGTGAGTTGCTTACTTAGCAGCTTATGCAGTTTCTTTGACACAGGTAGTAATGATGCTGTGAAGGTTAATTTGGACATGGTGAGTCCTCCTTGTTTCAGGATTCAAATAAGAAATGAGAGATTAGGATTTAGTTGAACGTACCGACCATCGTCAGTTGCACGTCATCAAAGACATTGCGAGAAAGGTGGCGAGCAAAGGCTTTCATCCATACCGAGAGCAGCTCTTGAACTTCTGGGTGGGATAAATCCGTGCTCCCCACATCAGGTTGATAGCACCAGCGATTAGCAAGGTGAAAGTACAACTCAGGCTCAACGGTTGTACTGGTGTCATCGGAATAAGAGAAGCTGGCAAAGAACACTACCAACCAAGGGCTTGAGGTTGACTCTCGCTTAAATTGTACCTCTATCGGGTGCAAACCTTGTCGATGTCGGTAGTAACTTATTTGGCGGCAGTTCAGCACGAGGCGTTCAGCATTCTCTGGGAGAGTGTACCGATTCAGAAGTGCTTCTAGTGACGCATGTAAAGCATCATCAATAGAAAGCTTACCGTAATGTTGCTCAATCATAACCATCCCCTTTCAGCAAACGAGGTGCAGGTATCGCCTGTCACTATATGGTCGAGAACGCGAACGTCCACCAGCGCTAAAGCGTCCTTGAGTCTTTCGGTTATGCGTCTATCGGCTTGAGACGGCGTTGAGTCACCGGATGGATGGTTATGGGCAAATATCACCGCTGCGGCATTGACTTCCAACACTGCTTTCACCACTTCTCGCGGGTAGACGCTGGCCGCATCCACCGTTCCATGAAACAGCTCTTTAAACTCAATCAGTCGGTTTTGGTTATCCAGCAACAATAAGGCAAAGACTTCACGCTCATGGCTGCCTAGCTTACAGCGCACATACTCTTTGGTTGCATCAGGGTTGATTAGAGCATCACCACGCACGTAGCGCGTAGCCAGTATCTCAGCCGCATGCTCTAGGATTTCATTTTCCTGATAGCGTTGCTGATTTTGGTAATCGGAAGTTTTGGGATTCATGTCAGGCTCCTGTCGGAATCAATGATGGGTATTCACATTGATGACATATGCCTGAAGATTTTTGGATTAAATCGTCAAGGGGCTATGAGGGTAACAGTTTTACTCTACGGTCATGTTGAACATTTGATTAAGTAGGCAAAAATGCGTAAAGCTGAGTTAGATTACTATCTTGAAATGAGTAAATAGAAGAGGTACTTTAAAAAGTACCTCTGGTTACTCTTGGAGTTAACTGTATCTTCGTACCCACTCTGGTTCATCTAAGCCGACACGAGATAGACTACCACTATACTCTTCGATAATTTTTTGCGCGTACATATCCTTTAATTCAACCACAAACTCAAATACTTCAGGAATTTGTGCAGAATGGTGGGTAGGGTAAAAAATTCGTTTATCTTCAACTAACTCAGACAAAACACTTCCAGACTCAGATCCGTTAAACTTAACAGTTCTAAGAGCATATGTACCTTTGTTAACTTTCAGTTTGACACCCGCTGGCGTAAGAAAATCAAATGACTTATCTGTCACCTCAGATAGAGATAAGAATAGGAAGCGTCTGTGGTCGCCAGTGTACAGTCTAACCGAGTCACATCTTTGTTGAATACATATGTAATAATTATTGTCTACGCTACTTTTTACCACAGTCCCGAGAGACAGGTTTGGAGTATACTCATCACCTATAAGGACGTTTCTATGTTGGCATAAGTTTGCGAAATTTTGGTTTATTTCATCGTAATTTGTATCTTCGGTAAACAATGTAATAGCAAATTTTGAAGCTAACAGCTCAACCTTTTTTTTCGTTATTTGCGGATTTTCAGGATCTTGAATTATTTCTTTGTACTTGTCTTCGACAACAGCATGAGGCTGAAGAAGTTGTATCAGTTTTCTTTGGTTTAATCTAAATGTAACGTTGTCATTAGTTCCGTCAGCTTTTTTAAACTGATAGTCTCTCTCTTGAACATTTTCATTTAGCCACGATTCTACTAGGTCATTATTGATATAATGGTTCAATCCTTTGTAGCGTAATGTAGACATAAAAGTACTACCTAATAGATCTATAAGCAGCTCATTAGCGTCATGGGTATTAGGTAGCAAGGACTGATGGGCAAGATATGCGGCATCTAGTTTTTGTGAAAATAGGCTTAGTATGTGGTTAAAGTTACGCCTTACTTCAGATAGGGACTCCATAGCAAAGTTAGATAGTAACCCGCAAGTTAATGATGCAAACTGTTCAGTAATGAATACAGGTAGATTATTGTATGTAACACGTTTCGTTCTCAATAATTCAGCGTGTTGGCCTCCTGCCTCTTCACGATTAGATTTAGCGATAACCATGATTTTACAGAAGCTAGACTTTATTGTGCAGTTATCATTTTCATCAATATTAAAGTCATTCAAATTGTGTTTAGCTAATTCTTCGTGTACATCTGTCGCTATTTGCTCTAGGTCTGTTTCACCTGTATATATGAGAATTAATTTGACGCTATTCTTACAGGATTCATCATTTAGTAGTTGCGTTATTATTCTTTTGGTATAAATACCCCTAACATCATCGACTTCTGCATCCGCTTCGTCATCCGTTTCCTCGACTGGTTTATTCTCTTCAATTACTATTTGCCAATCGATTACTGCCACGTCAGCTTTTTTTGCTACAGATATTAGAGAATCTATTTCTTGAGTTGATGTAGGCTCGTAAACGGCACATACTTTGCCATTCTCAGAAAAAGCTTTTGTTATCTCTCTTGCATCAAAGTCATGTTGATCTGAAATAGTGTTATTTTTGTATGCTTTATCGTCGATAAAAACTATACTTTGTATAAAGTTATCAGTCGCTTTTTCTGATTTTTTAGTAAAGTTAGTCATTATTATTAACCTTGGAAATCTTGAACGTTACTGTTGAGTTTTCTCTTGGCTCATCTAGTAATAGGTGATAGCCCGCAGATTCTAGGACTTCATTGCTAATATGAAGCCCCATTCCACGCCCATTGTCTTTTCTCGAAAATCCAAGATTAAAAATTTTTAGCTTATCTTGAGGCTTTATCTCCAATCCATTATTAGATATATATACATTTCCTTCGTTATCAGCATGAAGCCTAATAGTCTTATTCTCGTTTCCACTTTCGTTTAACCAATGTATAGCATTGTCTATTACATTAACAAAAACAGGATAGAATGTAGACCTATAACCAGTTATTTTTGCCCTTGCAAATCCATTCGTATGTTTGAATTCGACATTATGTCGTTTAAATCTGTTCTTAAATAAATCTATTAGGAAATTCTTTATTTCCAATAGTTTAATTTCTTCAGCACGTCTAGATAACCTTCTGTTCAATGGTGTAAATAAGTTTAAGTAACCATCTAAATGTTCAAAATTAACTTTAATGTTTTTGTATACTCCGTCTAGGTCTTCATTCACGTCAGACCAAGCTTTTAAGTCTTTTAGACTATTCCGAATAGACCTGACGGTGCTATTAAATTCGTGGTGTATAACACCTACTGCTAGACCTAGTTGACTAAGTTCCACATCGACATTTATTTTTTCACGAAGGCTATCTAACTCCTCACTAAGCGCCCCTGTAATTTGTTCATTAGTGATATAATTATTTTCTTCATCTTTCTCCCAATATATTCCTTCTAATTGACGAATGATTGTATCTAGAACGTTGGTGTTTCTTTCTGAAATTGAGGTTATTTCATCGGATAAAACATTCCGTAAAGCAACTAAATTAATGTCTGGTTCATCATCTATTGAGACATTTTTAAATCTATCTTTGACTTCTCTAATTTGATTATCCAGATCAATCATTAAATCATTAGCTAATGATTTTACTCTCTTAGATATGTCTAGTACGGATTCATTAGCTAA
This sequence comes from Vibrio sp., assembly GCA_051650365.1. Lineage (GTDB taxonomy): Bacteria > Pseudomonadota > Gammaproteobacteria > Enterobacterales > Vibrionaceae > Vibrio. The sequence continues at coordinate 16,904 of JBOFIW010000431.1, forward strand.
CTTACGTTTCTCAGAGTTTATCTTTTTTGCCTGTTCGGATATAGCCTCTACAGCTTTTTCTAATCTTCTTCTTTTATTTATTTGAATGTGAAGATTAGCTACCGTCTCTTCAACGAAAGAGTCTACTTTCATTAGGGCTTTTTCGAAAATATCCAGATTTATTTCATCGAATATCTCCAAGTATGTTTCATAATCTTTTTTCAATTCCCCTTTAACGTAAAATCCTCTAGGAGCTGGTACAATAATATATTTTCTATATTCATTTAATTTTTGTCGCGACTTGGCTTCAATATCAAGAATTTTTTGCCCTGCTATAACTTCATCTTTCTCTGTAGATACACTCTTGAAATCAAAATCTATTTCTCGAAGTAGGTTTTGGACATGGTCATTGAAAGCATTATCCTTATAAAGTTCAAAAAAGTTAATTAAGCTAGCTTCAAATTTTGATTTTCTTTCCTTTGCCTGCTTCTCTCTTTTTTCCAATGCTTTATAAGTTTGAGTTATCTCAATTCTTTTACTATTCCAAGCCTCTGACTTCGGGGATTCATCATCTGAAGAAAAAAAGTCCGCAGCAATCTGTATAAAGAAATTCTTCAGGATATTTTGCATTTGCCGGTAAGATTTATTTTCAATGAAGCCTTCTCTTCCTGCTTTTTCTTTTAAATCACTATTTTTTTCGTGAGATATGTTAATAACTCCAAACATTCTTCGATATGAGAAAAAGTATGAGAAACGAAAGTTTCTTCTCTTTTCTATTTCGAGGTAATCATAATCTGAGTCACCATAAGGCAAAATTCTTATATTATCTTTATATATGTATAAACCACCAAATTTATCAGCCTTTGCTCTTATTCTTGCATGGTTTTCATTATCTAGTATTGATTCGGTTTTTCTACCTTGTATATAAGCAAAGTTTATGGAGAAAGGCCCACATCTAGTTGGTTTAAAGTTATTTTCTGTCCAATTTACAATATGATCAAAAGTCTTTTCATTATAAATTTTCACCATTCCTTGAAATTGACCATATTCATCAAATTTTCCTTCAAAGTGGTGATCAGCTTTTTCAAAATCTTCTACCGAAAAGAAATTTTCTCTATCAATAATATCGATGTAGCTTTCTTCATCATACCTGTAATCTCTAAAGACAATATCCAATGTAGGTGCTGGATGCTTGGGAGTCATAGTATTGTGAAATCCCATCAACATCTTTTCAATTTTTGTGGCTTCTTTTCCTTTATTTGAACCATCGATGTCATTGTTAAAAATTGGATCAATAGACGATATATAGAAAAAAGTACCACCGTTATCTATGCCACTAAGGTCGTAGATACCTACTAGTTTTTTGTTGAGGTCTTCAGGAGAAACATTAAAACTATCAAGAGTTGAAAGTAGTGATTCATACTCATCTTCGGACAGATCTCCTTGACTGTTAAGAACGTCAATCGAAGATCGTACCTCAGCTTTCATAGAATCTATGTTGGTCTGGCTAGGTAAAGTACTTAGTGATTGTATGGGTATCGGGATGTCTTCTAGGTTTAAACCAGGGATTTCAAACAATTGCCAGTGAATCAGAGCCACTGTTACATCAGGTTGTCCTTTAGCTTTTGTAACGATTAGGACTATACGTCCTATCGATGCAATTGCGAGCCGGCCAATTCCCTTTTCACCCATAGGTGTTCGAAATTTCTTATTTTTATCGATACGAGGTTCGAGTGACTTTTTATGATTAACTTTTGATTCGGTTCCCAAAGTTAACCAACGATTTTCAAAGTCTTCCCTAGTCATTCCTATGCCATCATCTCGAAGCACAAATAGATCCTTCGAACGGAAGTAGTCTATATCTACTTTATCTGCATATGCATCATGGGAATTTTTTAGGAGTTCGTTAATCGCTGTAGGAATGCCTGCAATTTGCTGACGACCTAACAGGTCTAATGCCCGAGCTCGTGTTTTAAAAGTTGCCATAGACCAATCTCACGCTGCTGCATACAGTTTGTAACTGATTAATAATAAAAAAGAGCCTACATAATAGGCTCTTTTTTTATTCCATTCCATTCATAATGGTTTCGATGAGAACTTTACCTAATTCGGGCGGTACAGCATTACCGATCTGTTTCGCTTGGTTTGTTGTACTTCCAAAGAAAGTAAAGTCGTCAGGGAATGTTTGAAGTCTTGCTGCATGTCTCAATGTTATCCCATGGTTTTTCCAAGGATGAACAAAACGCCCTTTAGAAGGATTGTTGCAGCCTGTTGTAATAGTATTTGCTGGTTGGTGAATGAACATTCTTCCGTACACATCTTTATGACCAGCATAACCGTTTGCATGGCAATCCAACTCAAACTCTTTTCCCGCGTCAGTCCGGCTGCCGTTTAGTCGAGTTCTCTGAAATCGCCTTTTCATTTTTTCTGTAGGTTGCATATGAACTTTGCACGGATCATCGTCTTTGACTGGTTGCCCTGACTCCAAATTAGATAACAGATTTCTAGCCTCATCAGCACTAAGCTTTGTACGAGGTAAAAAATACTGCTTAATGTAAAGTTCTATTAACTGATTAGTGAGAGGTTCGAACACAGAAGATGCTGTTCGCCATTGGGGTTTTCCATCTTTGGCATGAATTGAACTAGGTGAAAAGTGTGTCTGTTTAGGTGGGAATATTAGTTTTTCATGGTGCACATCTTCACGTATACCAAGTATAAAAGCACGTTTTCGATTTTGAGGAACACCGTAGTCTTTTGCATTCAATGTGCCGCAAAATATGATCTTATAGTGGTGTCTATTTGCCAAATCGATGAACTTATCTAAGTAGCTCTTGTGTCTATCCCAGAAAAGACCAGCTACGTTCTCTACAAGAAAAGCTTTAGGCGAAAAAGACTCAACAAAGTCAAAGTATCTAAGAAGAAGCTGATTTCTTGGGTCATCTACTCCTGCATCCTTAATCCGATGGCTTGAAAAACCTTGGCAAGGTGGTCCACCTAAAATGATAGAAAGTTCTCCAACCTCTATTCTGAGCTTTTCCCTTAGCTCTTCAGGATTGATTTTAAGAATATCTTCGTTGAGTAGATGGGTTTTTTGGCCCAATCTACTTATAATATTTTGGCGGTACGTTTCAGACGCTGTGCCATCTAGTTCAATCGCAGCTACGATATCTAAGCCGAGATTATGGGCTGCTAAACTGAAGCCGCCTGCACCCGAAAATAAATCTAGAGCTTTGTATGACATTTAAATGACCTTCGTAATTCTGAGCCGGATTATTCTACTGATTTGTAACTAAATAGCTATTGCATCGTGATTGTTTATCGCTATATTTTGCTTACTTGATATTGATTTTACATCAAGAGACTTGTAGAACTAGAGCTAGCAGGTTATCCATTAACTTTAGTATCATGCTAACTTCAATCCTTTTCTTCCTGTTAGCGATACATTCCCCTCAGCAGAAACGGTTATATGATCGCTCCACCAGCACATAAGCTTTCTGCGTTGCTCAAGATACTCTGCTCGATTATAAGCTTTCCTAACTTCATTCTTATCAACATGAGCTAACGCTGCTTCAATAACGTCAGGATTGAATCCTTGTTCGTTGAGAGTGGTACTTGCTAATGCCCTTAGCCCATGAGAAACCAACTGTCCTTCAAACCCCATTCTTTTTAGTGCCATATTAGCGCTCTGACTATTTACATGGCTTTTGGGATTTTTGTTACTTGGGAAAATGAATTCTCTATGACCACTGATTGGCTTCATTATTTCTAAAAGTGCCAAAGTCTGCTCTGTGAGAGGGATTGTATGGGGACGCTTCATCTTCATTCTTTCCTCAGGAACAACCCACACTTTATTTTCAAAATCGATGTCCTGCCAACGTGCTGTAGCGCTTTCAATTGGCCTTGTCATCGTGTGTAGCTGCCACTCAAGCAAGCAACGAGTAGATAGTGTAATGTTTGCACCAGCTATAGCTTGCATCAACTCTGGTAGTCTTTCTGGTTCGATAGTTACCATATGCTGGCGTTTAGGGGCCGGAAAGAGCTTGGTGATGTCTGCTAAGTAGTTTACTTCAATGTCACCTGACGCTACAGCAAGACGCATAACCTCGTTGATTATACGACATAGTCTTTTAACTGTTTCTAGAGTTCCTTGTGCTTTTACTGGCTCAAGAATACTGAGTACCGTTCTGGGTTTGATGTCTTGGATGGGGACATTCCCAAGTTTAGGTAGGATATGTTTCTCAAGAGCACGATAAGCTTTATCTGCTGTTTCTGGTTTTACGCTCTCTCTCTTGAGTGCCAACCATCTATCAGAAAATTTACCAAAGGTATTTTCAAGCTCTGCTCTTTCTTTTAAAAGCTGTTCATCTTTATGCTGTTTTGGATCGATATTGAGAGCTAAAAGAGTTTTTGCTTCAGAACGTCTTTTCCTTGCCTCGGCAAGAGAGACATCAGGAAAACTACCAAAGCTTATGTTGTTTCTTTTTTTGGTTATTGGATGAGTGTATTTCAGAATCCATAACTTTGTGCCATTCGTTTTAACACGCAATTGAAGGCCATCACCATCAGAGAGAGTGTATTCTTTGTCGGATTCTTTAGCTTGTTTAACTTGGGTGTTAGTTAAAGGGACTACTCTTTTTGCCATGATGTACCACCAAAATAGTCGATATTTAGCCGTTGGTACATTCGATGGTACATCAAAACGCGGATGTTACAAGATGAGCATAGACTGCTATAGACAAAGATTGCTTGCTAAGTATTGATTTTACTGGGGTAGATAGACGTTGGTAGACATATGTAGAAGAGAAAGTGGTGGCCCCTCCCAGGTTCGAACTGGGGACCAAGCGATTATGAGTCGCCTGCTCTAACCACTGAGCTAAGGGGCCAAATTGGTGTCAGATTATAGGGGAAGGGGGTAGGTGTGTCTAGACAAAGCTGGCGTAATAGTGCTTACAATTTATTCACTTAGCTTATGTAAAAAGAAAAAGGTGAGCTTAAGCTCACCTTTTTTCAGTTGATAACCGACGTGGTTATTCATCCAAGAAGCTGCGTAGAACTTCTGAGCGGCTTGGATGGCGCAGTTTACGCAACGCTTTCGCTTCAATCTGACGAATACGCTCACGAGTAACGTCAAACTGTTTACCTACCTCTTCCAAGGTATGGTCGGTATTCATATCAATACCGAAGCGCATACGCAGTACTTTAGCTTCACGAGGAGTTAGGCCGGCTAGTACATCGCGAGTTGCTGCTTTAAGACTTGTTGCTGTCGCAGAATCTAGTGGTAGTTCGAGAGTGGTATCCTCGATAAAATCACCCAGATGCGAATCTTCATCATCACCGATAGGTGTTTCCATGGAGATTGGCTCTTTCGCAATTTTCAGCACTTTGCGGATCTTATCTTCTGGCATTTGCATGCGCTCTGCCAATTCTTCTGGCAGTGGCTCACGACCCATTTCTTGCAGCATTTGACGCGAGATTCGATTCAGTTTGTTGATCGTTTCGATCATGTGTACTGGAATACGAATTGTACGTGCTTGGTCTGCAATCGAACGGGTGATCGCTTGACGGATCCACCAAGTTGCATAAGTTGAGAACTTATAACCACGGCGGTATTCAAACTTGTCTACAGCTTTCATCAGGCCGATGTTACCTTCTTGGATCAAATCCAAGAATTGCAGACCACGGTTGGTGTATTTCTTAGCAATCGAAATAACCAAACGCAAGTTGGCTTCTACCATCTCTTTCTTAGCACGGCGAGCTTTTGCTTCACCGATAGACATGCGACGGCTAATATCTTTAATGCGCTCAACAGACAGTGAAGTCTCTTGCTCGATCATCTGCAGCTTTTGGATTGAGCGACGAATCTCTTCTTCTTGTTCACGTACTTTTTGTACATAAGGTTTATCAGAAGCGAGTACTTTATCGAGCCACTCTTCGTTTGATTCATTGCCGGTAAATAGAGCAATAAAGGATTTCTTTGGCATTTTCGCGATTTCAACCACCGCTTTCATCACCAAACGTTCTTGGGTACGTACGCGATCCATTGAAGTGCGTAACGTTTCAACCAAATGATCAAATTGTTTTGGCGTGAGACGGAATTCGCGGAAAATATCCAGTACCAAGCTTGAAGCTTCAGATGCTTGGTTACTGTCACGGCCAAACTCATTAACCGCTAGTTGCAGGTTTTGGAATTTGCCGCGCAGTTCATTGAATTTCTCACGAGCGAGTTCAGGGTCAATACCCACTTCTTCTTCGCTGTCGCTGCTTTCGCCATCGCCGTTTTCGTCTTCATCCTCGTCTTCATCTTCCTCTGCTGCAATCTCGTCATCTTCATCGGCGAGATCGGCTTCGGTGAGTTCGGAACCTATGTGAGTCGCCGTAGGCGCTTCGGTTTCCATATCGTTAGGGTCAACGAAACCAGAAATCAGATCAGTCAGACGTAGTTCTTCGGCCTGAACGCGATCAAATTGTTCAAGAATATACGGAATTGTTCCTGGGTACTCAGCAATTGCACTTTGAACTTGGTTAATGCCATCTTCAATGCGCTTGGCGATATCAATTTCACCTTCACGTGTCAAAAGCTCAACCGTGCCCATTTCACGCATATACATACGTACAGGATCGGTGGTGCGGCCAATTTCACTTTCTACGCTTGAAAGGGCTGCGGCTGCTGCTTCGGCAGCATCTTCGTCAGTGATGGTGGTATCATCGCTGAGGGCGAGATCATCGGCATCAGGAGCTGTTTCAACTACCTTGATACCCATGTCATTGATCATCTGAATAATATCTTCCACCTGCTCTGAATCAACGATTTCAGCAGGCAAGTGGTCATTTACTTCGGCGTAGGTCAGATAGCCCTGTTCCTTGCCACGAAGGACAAGTTGTTTAAGCTGTGACTGCGGATTTTGATCCATAGACGGTATCCAACTTCGTATCTGGTGAAGGAATAAGTATGCGCAATGCAAACCACGTATACTAACAAATTTATTCTTTGCTGACTATCTCAACAGGGTTACGCTTTCAAGCCTTTTAAGATCAAATCTTGTAGCTCCCTTTTCTCTTCGGTTGATAAACCGACACTTCGCTCTTTAGCCTGCAAATTTTCAATTTGTTTTTCTACGCACTGGGCAAGAATTTTGTCCAATGAGTCTAAAAATAGTTCTTCTTGATTGTCTTCAACAAGGGGAATCTCCCAACTTGCAAGACGAGACAGAAGTGTCTCATTTTTTGAGTCTCGCCAATGTTCGAGCAATTGGCCCGTAGTGATATGGGGATATTGACGACATTTCTCAAGTACTTCGCTGAAGGTATCTAATCCTGGGAGCATCAAATGACGGACACTAGCCAGATCGGGTACCAATTCAGCATAGCTTGGATTTTGTACCAAGAGCGCAATAACATCACGCATCGGCGTACGTTTTATTGCTTTATGTGGTGCGGGTCGATTTTCTGGATTACGTACTTTTTTACGGCGTAATTGGTGATCAAAACCAGTACGTTCATCGAGCAATTTTTCGAGGATCTCTTGTAAAAAAGGATCCGGAATTTTATCGATCAATGGTGTTGCTAATGCGCGTAGCGCTGATTTTCCTTCATGGCTCCCCAAGTTGAGTTGGTGAAGCTCAATCAAGTTATCAAACAGATATTGTGACAGCGGTGTCGCGTTGGCGAGTTGCTGTTCAAAATCTGCTTTACCGTATTTACGCACGTAACTGTCGGGATCTTCACCATCAGGCAAAAAGAGAAACTTTAAAATATTCCCACTTTTGAGATAGCTCAGTGCATTTTCTAATGCACGCCACGCTGCATCACGCCCAGCTCGGTCACCATCGTAACAACACACCACTTGGTTAGTTTGGCGAAACAGTAATTGAAGATGATCACCTGTTGTGGATGTGCCAAGAGAGGCGACGGAATAATCCACCCCATATTGAGCCAGTGCCACAACATCCATATACCCTTCCACCACTAAGATTTGTGGTGGCTCACGATAAGCCTGTAGGACTTCATATAGGCCATATAGTTCTTTGCCTTTATGGAAAATCGGCGTTTCAGGCGAGTTAAGGTACTTTGGCGTGCCTTGTTCTGTAATTCGGCCACCAAAGCCGATGACTCGGCCACGACGATCGCGAATTGGGAACATCACTCGGCCGCGGAAACGGTCGTAACGACGGCCATTATCGCTTTCAATCAGCATACCTGCTGTTACCAGCATATCTTCACTGTTGCGCTGTTGGCCAAAGTTGCGACGTACAAGATCCCATTCATCAGCAACATAACCGATACCAAATTTTTGGACGATTTCGCCGGACAAGCCACGATTTTTCAAATATTCGATAGCATGTCGGTTATTCGGCTGTTTGAGCTGCTGACGATAAAACTGTGCAATACTACCCATGAGATCATACAGGCTACGTTTCTCTTCGCTTTTTACCGTTGGTGTATTCTTAGCAAATGGGCTTGAAGGCGTTCGCTCTTCTCGTACCACTTCCAAACCAATCGTTGAAGCCAATTCTTCAATAGCTTCAGGAAACTCCATTCGCTCGAATTCCATGACAAAGTCAATGGCATTACCGTGCGCACCACAGCCAAAGCAATGGTAGAACTGTTTTTCCTGACTGACACTGAATGAAGGGGTTTTTTCGTTATGAAAAGGGCAGCATGCACCGTAGTTTTTGCCCTTTTTTTTCAGTTTTACACGTGCGTCAATGACGTCGACAATATCGAGTCGAGCGAGGAGATCATCAATAAAACTACGTGGGATGTGTCCTGCCATAAATCTTTGCATGCACCGAAAACGATAGGGTCAAATACAAACAAGCCGTGCGTTCCAAAGGATTGCACGGCTTGTTGTAATTGGGTTGGGATTAAGCCAGTTTAGCGCGGACCAAACCGCTTACTTTACCCATGTCTGCACGCCCTTGAATGTGTGGTTTTAGTACAGTCATCACTTTACCCATGTCTTGCATGCCAGTGGCGGAAGATTCTGCTATTGCACTGTCAATCAGCGCACTCACTTCATCATCGCTCAAAGGTTGAGGCATAAATTCCTCAAGCACGGTGATTTCTGCTTTCTCCACATCAGCTAAGTCTTGACGACCTGCTGCTTCATATTGGCTTACAGAGTCGCGACGTTGTTTGACCATTTTGGTTAACACACCAACAATGTCGTCATCGCTCAGAGTGATCTGTTCATCGACTTCACGTTGTTTAATTGCGGCCAACACTAAACGGATAGCGCCAAGGCGTTGTTTATCCTTGGCTTTCATCGCTAGTTTTTGCTCTTCTTTGAGATTATCAATCAGAGCCATAACAAATTCCTTAGTCTAGGAAATTGTTATTAGTACAGACGAACGCGACGTGCGTTTTCGCGAGCCAGCTTCTTAGCGTGACGCTTTTGAGCAGCTGCTTTAGCGCGTTTGCGAACGGTAGTTGGCTTTTCGTAGTGCTCACGACGACGCACTTCAGAAAGGATACCTGCTTTTTCGCAAGAGCGTTTGAAACGACGCAGAGCTACGTCGAACGGTTCGTTTTCACGTACTTTAACTACTGGCATATGCCTTTCACCTCAGGGGTTAATTCGTTAATGCTGATATTTTGGTGACCCGAGCAGCAAGAACTCTTGTGCGCCAAGTCGATAATCAGCCAGATCAAAATGGTGCGGAATTTTAATCCGATCGTCCTTCCTTTGTAAAGCACTTTGTCGCTTACATTCTGGACAAGGTTTGTTTGTCGCGCCAAGGCGAGGTAACATGACGCCATATTTGATTTTTAATGGCAGCGTGCTGAGAAAACTATGCGCATTATTGGTATTGAAACCTCTTGTGATGAAACGGGTGTAGCGATTTACGATGACGAAAAAGGACTGCTGTCTCATAAGCTCTACAGTCAGGTAAAACTTCATGCCGATTACGGTGGTGTCGTGCCGGAGTTGGCATCGCGTGACCATGTTAAAAAAACCATTCCGTTGATCAAAGCGGCAATGGAAGAAGCGAATGTGACGCCACAGGATTTAGACGGTGTTGCTTTTACCGCAGGCCCTGGTTTAGTGGGGGCTCTGTTGGTTGGAGCAACCATCGGACGTAGTTTGGCTTACGCATGGAATGTGCCTGCGGTGCCGGTTCATCATATGGAAGGACATCTACTGGCTCCGATGCTGGAAGATAATCCACCGCCATTTCCTTTCGTCGCCTTACTGGTATCAGGTGGGCACACCATGCTGGTGGAAGTAAAAAATATTGGTGAATACCGTATTTTGGGTGAGTCAATTGATGATGCCGCAGGCGAAGCCTTTGATAAAACGGCCAAGTTGATGGGGCTGGATTACCCTGGTGGACCTCTACTGGCGAAGTTGGCGGAAAAAGGAACCGCTGGGCGCTTTAAATTCCCGCGTCCAATGACGGACAGACCAGGACTTGATATGAGTTTCTCTGGTTTAAAAACGTTTACTGCTAACACGATTGCTGCCAATGGTGATGATGAACAGACGCGTGCGGATATTGCTTATGCGTTCCAAGAAGCGGTATGTGACACGTTAGTGATTAAGTGTAAGCGTGCGTTGGAAGAAACTGGCTTAAAACGAGTGGTGATTGCAGGTGGTGTGAGTGCCAATAAGCAGCTGCGTGCGGATTTGGAAAAGCTTGCGAAAAAAATCGGCGGCGAAGTTTACTATCCACGCACTGAGTTTTGCACCGATAACGGTGCAATGATTGCTTATGCCGGAATGCAGCGTTTGAAGAATGGCGATGTGTCAGAGCTTGGTTTACAAGCTCGCCCACGTTGGCCGATTGATCAATTAACCCCCATTCAAAAGTAAGCACTACGAAGTTGTATTGAAACGGTCGCATTTGCGGCCGTTTTTTCTAAACAAAAGAATGAATTAGCTAATGCTTACATTCTGCTCAGACTTGTCAGTTGAATTCTCCATGATAGATTCATTGTCTGTTTTATTGATGGATGTATAACTAAAATGAATTCGTTGTTTATTGATGGCCAAAAAATGGCTTACCTTGATGCTGGGGAAGGGGATGTGCTGGTGTTTGGGCACAGTTATTTGTGGGATCATCAAATGTGGGCTCCTCAAATTGCTGAATTGAGCCAACACTATCGCTGTATCGTGCCGGATTTTTGGGCACATGGCGATTCAGATGCTGCACCAGCCGCGATGAGTAATCTCAAAGATTATGCTCAACATATTCTGGCACTGATGGATCATTTACAGATTGAGCAATTTTCAATCGTAGGTTTGTCTGTGGGCGGTATGTGGGGCGCTGAGTTGGCAGTGCTGGCCCCGGAACGCGTTAAATCATTGGTGATGATGGATACCTTTGTCGGCCTTGAGCCGGAAGTGACGCATAAAAAGTACTTCTCTATGTTAGATGCCATTACACAACTTCAAGCCGTACCTGCGCCAATCGTTGACGCTGTAGTGCCGATGTTTTTTGCATCAGACACCCTGAAAAATGAGTTGCCTGTGGTTACTCAGTTCCGTTCTGCACTTCAAAAGTTATCCGGTGAGCGCGCAGTTGAAGTAGCGCGTTTAGGGCGCATGATTTTTGGACGTCGCGATTTGA
>JBOFIW010000432.1:0-2447 GCA_051650365.1 Vibrio sp.
GAAAGCAGCACTGAATGGTTGGACTGAGCATCGGTCATACGGATCACACACGAATGCTGATTGTAAGCTCGGCTGACCAGTTGCGGCGGCCATAGCACATCGAAATGCAAAGATTGCCATTGCCAACTTTCACCACGTATACAAGGAACAAATTCCACACCAACTTGGCTTGTGCGTATCCAACTGGGGTGCCAACGTTTGGCTAAACTTTGCCAATCGCCCGCATGATCGTTATCGAGATGACTCAAAATCAGCCCATCGAGTCGATGAATACCACGTTGCTGTAAAATGGGCTCAATCACACTTTGTACATAGCTGCCCCCCGGCCAACTGCTACCTGTATCGTAGACAATTGCGCGATCATCTTGCTCAATCACTATCGCTAAGCCATGCCCCACATCCAACACATCCATACGCCAAAGCGGTGTAATGAAAGGAAACCACCACCATAAGCCAGCGATGCTTAACGATAAGGCACAGGCTCGTAGGCTCATCACTCGATACAGCATACTGAGCACTACGAACGCAACAATGAGACCTTGTATATTTTGGGGTATGACTACCCAACCCATGTCCGCAAATTGCAGCGCCCAATCAAGTGGCAGAAAAGACCAGTCGACCCACGGCCAATACACGGCAGCCCAACTTGGCGCGGTAAGGGTTATGACCAACCCTAAAAACAGAGCCGGAACAATGACTAGGGAGAACCACGGGATAAACACCAAATTGTACAAAACCGCGGTAATGCTTAGGCCGCCAAAGAAGTATGCCGTTACCGGAGCCATTAAACAGACGAGAGAAATTTGCGCGAGCAGCAGCGTTTTCCACCACACTTTACGTTTACCCTGACTGGCTAGCTGATACAGCACAATCGCGACAGCTAAAAAGGACATCCAAAAGCTGTTAGAGAGCGAGGCAAACGGAGACCAAATTAGAACGGCACACAAAGTAAGCAAAATCCGTTTTAATGCGGAAAGAGGGAAAGCCAAAATCACCAATGCCACATTGAGCAAACACATAATCAATGCACGCTGAGTCGGTATGGTGAAACCTGCAAGCCACGCATAGAGTATGGCAAGCAGAACTCCGCACACGAACGGTGACCAGAGAAGCTGATTATGAAAGCGCATTAAGCCTGCGCCCAGAAAGTACCCCAAGCTAAAAGCAATTCCGATGTGCAGACCAGAAATAGCGACTAAATGAATCAACCCACTATTACGCAGCGCTTGCCATTCCTGCTCATCAATACTGCTTCGTTCACCAAAGGTCAGGGCTAAAATCAACCCTTGAAACGGGCTCGTCTGCGTCAGCGCTTCCAGTTGAAAAAACAATCTTGATCTTAGGCAACTCTCTTGCACAATTTGATAAGGCGTGTTGGGTTTAACACTGGCTCGAGCCACGAAAGAATGCGCCATGTAATGCGCTTCTAAATCAAAACCCGTTTCATTGAGTCGACCCACTATCGGTTTAAGCGAGACTGAAAACTCAAATTGATCATTGGGCTGTAGTAATAACGGGGCAACGAGACGTATGTGAGGCTGCATGAACCTGTTTAAGGTTTGACCATTCACCTCATGAATCAAGACTAAACCCTCATATGCGTAACGAGTTTGCTTAAAAAAGCTGTCAACCTTACCTTTTATGGTAATATCCGGCCCTGCTTGATAGAGAATGTTGGATTGATCTCGCATAAGGTTGCCATGTAGCACGATAGTGAAAATGGCCAACGCGAAGCCAAGGAATTTGCGGGTTGCACGGTAATAACCGAGCAAACCCGTCAAAAAAAGGCATAACCAAGCCCAGCCCCATGTTGGCATCCATGGCCAATAAGGGGCAGACAGCACGGTGATCGAAAAAGAGATGAGCGACCAGTAATTCGACAAGAGAGTCATAATCCCGTATGCCAAGAAAATTTATTAAACGGTTTATGCCTGACCACGATGTGATCAAACGCCAAAAAGCGCTGCGCGTGTTTGGTAATGTGTTGTATAACCCAAATCTCTGGTGTTTAAACCGTCGCTCTGCTGCTGGCGCGTTTGCTGTTGGCCTGTTTATGGCCTTTATTCCACTTCCAAGCCAAATGATCATGGCGGCAGGGCTAGCGATTATGTTTGGCGTTAACTTACCGCTCTCGATCGCATTAGTGTGGATCACCAACCCTATCACTATGCCGGTGATCTTTTATTTCACGTACAAGCTCGGCGCATGGCTGATGGGTACCCCAGCACACAATTTCCATTTTGAATTAACATGGGAATTTCTGTTCAACCAAATGAGCACCATTGGCCCCCCTTTTCTGCTGGGTTGCGCTGTTTGTGCGGTGCTAGCCTCACTACTTGGTTACTTCGGTATTCGCGGTTTATGGCGTTATTCGGTGGTACGCAGTTGGCAAAAACGCCGTACCAGTAAGATGCCGGAGAATCAGCCTTAAGGCACGGTGTAAGCAC
>JBOFIW010000433.1:0-4419 GCA_051650365.1 Vibrio sp.
GATGAAACATTACGTAAGGCGCAGGAAGCAGCCAAAGAGTCCCTGCTCATCATTGGTAGTAAGTCGTACTTCAACTTCTACGAGCGTGACGAACAAGGTGAATACCAACAGGTTCACTTGAACTTCAGCAAGCTGTGAGGGTGCCATCATGGACAAAGTGAATTCGCTCATTAATACCAGTGTCTCAGATGCTCAAAGCTCACTGGAATGCATGCTTGCACGTAATTCTCAAGATGCAAAAAAGCTAGCTCAAGAGGTATTAGATCGCCTTGGTAAGCCAAGGATGGGTTGTGGAAACATGACTCGTATTTCCATGCTAAGAACCATCGTTCGCAAAGCAGAAAAACAGTTATTCGCAACGAGTAAATAAACCCAATAACCAACGTATTAAATTCAGGCAAGCGACGCTCCACGCGTTCTCGCTTTGGCTTCGCTTTGCCTGAATTTAGAGCCCCATCAATATTCAATTTTCGATGTAAACTGTTTTGACAGGTTCTCTGTATTCTCTTGTGTTAAATGTAAAGCTAGTTGATGTAGTAGCTCAGTTCTGTCCAGAACCTTCGCAGTGGGCACTTCGTAACTCAGAAGTGCCCCATTATTATCCAGAGTAAATACTCACTCATATCCTGTTCATAGGATTTTTCCCTAATTTAAATTATCCGAATAAAGGTAAACAGGCCTTAAGGTTTATGGTGAAGGCGAGTGGAAAGTCAAAAAACATGGGACGAATGGCAAGTGTAGGGTCTGGCAAAAACCGAATATTGCAGCCGAGCTAAGCCTATAAGATAGAAAGCGCTGAAGCAACTATACAAAATAGTTATACGCTTGTTGCACTTTAACTTGTATTGATCTTTAGTTGGCTTGTGTTGCGTAGTTAAATGGAACTAAATCAGGCAGTTATGGTGAAGCGCGTTTTCTCTATGCTATTGAGAACGCTGCAAGGTTTCCTAGACTCCGTATTCAAGCTCATTTACATCCCTGCTTGGTCCGCACTACACCTGTGTAAGCCGTCGAGCTAAGGAGGTTGAGGTAATTTAATATTTATTTTAAATCAAAATCTTACATATAGTATGTAAAGGGCAAACTAGTCGAAAGGCTAGGATGCAAAGCTACCGGTTTAAGGGTTATATAGCCTATGACAGCGGAGCCGCCATAGCTTTATCAACAGCTTTTATCTTGGTTGAAGCCCTTTCCTAATGAATAAAGGTATACAACATGTTGCATAACAATCCATCATTAATTTCCTCGGAACGACGCGACTTTTCATCCACTCGCTCCCGTCCAAAAATCACCTATATCGCCAGCATAGTGGCTAGTATTTTAGCCTTTAGTTCTGTTTATGCTACAGAACAAGCGGCAGAGTCAACCACTACATCTTCTGATTTTACAGTCTTTAATAACAATGACTTGCCGAGTGATTTAGCTGGTAGCTTAGAAGCGTCGGTATCATTTGCCCAAAGCCAGATCATGCCATCAAAACATGGAATAGAGGGTGATGTTCAACCTTACTTGACAGCCCTGAGAGCGTCACTGATTATGGTCAAACCTAAGCGAAGTGATCTAAATGTTGCCACGCCATTACGTGTTACTGCAATTGACAACCAAGGTCGTAACCTAGGTACAATGAATCTTAACCCCCCTAGTCAATTACCTAAAACAGCTTATGCCATTGATGGTGCGCCTGAAGGAGAACTTGATTTTACGCCGATTGAAGGAGCCTCTACTACAATTAAT
Organism: Vibrio sp.; assembly: GCA_051650365.1. GTDB lineage: Bacteria > Pseudomonadota > Gammaproteobacteria > Enterobacterales > Vibrionaceae > Vibrio. Next base: position 1,735 of record JBOFIW010000433.1, read on the forward strand.
TCATCGGCAGCAATGGCCAAGCTTAATGATCCTAGTGCAGCGTTTCTGCAAACAACATTAACAACCAATAATTTAGTTGAGATTAATACCGCAGATGGCGTGTGGACCAGAAATATTTACCTACCAAATTCAGCCTCAATGACAGATAAAGTTGTAAGAGTGACGTCAAGGGCTGGGTACTCGTCAAATATACATTATAGTGATCGTTCTACGACCATTACCCGTGGTAACACGCTCGTATTTAAACATATAAATGGTCAATGGATTCGTGAAGGTGAACTAGAGAACAATAAGCTAGTTTATGCGGATAACACTTGGAGTCTTAAACTCCCGCCAAACTGGATTCAACCAGGTATCAAGATGCAGTTCACTCATGGAGAGCTTTCTGGTGAGCTAAACGGCATAAAAGTAGGTGCACCTACAGAACTACTCATCCATACCATTGATATTGGCATGTTAACTGAGCCCCGTGACGCTTTTCACTTTGCGAAAGATACCTCAACACACCGTGAATATTTCCAAACCGTACCGGTTAGCCGTATGACAGTAAGCCAATATGAATCACTTTATTTACCTGAAGTTATGTTGCCGAACGGTACTTTACTGACCGACTTCGACCCAAGCACTGGCGGATGGCATGGTGGTACGATGCGCCAACGAATTGGAAAAGAACTCATTTCTATCGGCATTGATAACGCCAACTATGGCATCAATAGCTCTATTGGTGAAGGTGAAAGTGGGCACCCCTATTTAGCATCGCAGTTAGCAGCTCATAACAGCCGCGGTAATTATGAGAATGGTGTAGTGACTCACGGAGGTTCTGGTGGCGGCGGAATTGTGACTCTAGATGCCTCACTGGGTAATGAATTTAGTCATGAAGTTGGACACAACTTCGGCATAGGTCATTACCCCGGTGGGTTTAGTGGTTCGATCCACCGTCAAGCTGATGCCATTAACTCCACTTGGGGCTGGGATGCCGATCTGAATAAGTTTATTCCGAACATATCATCGAAGAAAAGCAATCAGAGCGCCTGCCTCAATGGTGAGTGCCAAGCACCTTTCGACGGTAGAAAGTTTGGTTCCGATTCCATGGCAGGGGGTGCGCCCATGTCGACTATTAATCGGTTCACTCTTTACACTCCTTATACTGCCGCCAACATCCAGCGTAACTTAGAGTCAAAAATCGTTTTTGCAGCAGATTCTGATACTGGTTTTAGAAAATGGGACCCAGTTACCCAAACTATGGAACCCTATCAGCACAGGGTAATGGATGGAGAGCAAGTGAATGCGTCAATCAACGATTTATCGGAAGATTATCTAACGGATTTATTTAAAGATTATTCCTTAGTGACTATTGGGATGTACAACGGAAACTGGACCAAGTATATCAATGTTCCTACGGCATCCGAGAGTAATAAAGGTCGTACTATCACGATTGATCATAAAGCAGCATACAATAGCCACCTTAAGATTAATGGCGATTCTGTTCTTATTTATAATGGATTGAAAACATCCTATACCTCTGACGGTACAACGTGGAATGAAGGCGAAGCTCCAGACCTTACGATTGCAAGAGTACCAACTTCATTTGGTATTCCAGTTACCACTCTTGTGGGTTATTACGATCCTAAAGGAATATTGCCTAGTTACATTTACCCTGCCCTACATGGCTCATATGGATTTGCTTACAGCAATGATAATGAACGCCTTTCTGTCAATAATTGTCAGCTGCAGGTAGAGACGAGCAATGGTCAGTCGTTAAACTTTAAGCTTTCTGATGTTCGTAGCAATAGCAATACGATGAATAAATTTCATGTTAATATACCTGAAACAGATCTTCCACAAAGCGCTGCGATTGTATGTAAAGGGAATGTGTTGATCGAAAGAGCAATTGATCCGGTTAAAGCACCTTTGTCGTATACGGTAAATGGATATAAGAAAGATGAGACCTATCACCGATGGGGAGATTATGACCAAATTGGAACCGTTGGAGATCTGTATGTGTACAATAATCCTTACAATGGGGATAAGGAACTATTTAAACTTTCAGGATTAGGCAGTGATGGTCGTTATTGGTATTTCCCAACCAATAAAACCAATAACAGATTTTGGACGTATATCTCAGATATAAATTAACAGTCTAGCTGTTATAGTAAACCTATTTGAAGAACCTCACTTTCAAGTTGTGGTTCTTCTTTGAACTCAAGGTAAGCAAGTAGAAGAATCTTTGACTTGATTAATGAACGCTGGTCAATAGGTTACGGAAAAATTCGCTCCTGCCCCCTCTTTTTTCCTTGGGTTTCTATAATACTGTTCTGATCCAGTCAGACTAGACACATCACTAAGGGACTTTCCCATGTCAAAAGTTATCCACCTTTCCCTAATTTAGGTGATTACTCTAAAAAGCTTTTGTCCAAAAGTAAGTTTATCCACTGTACAAGCCCATACTATCAAGGTGCATATGTGTAATGGTTTAATCATGAACGTTCGTTGAAACAATCAACCCGAGCGTTTCTCTTTTTTCTTGCCTCAAGTTTTTCTTACAGACGTTTCCAAATGCATAAACTATGACCAAACACTTTTTGTTAGTGAGTAACGTTTATGGTCATGTCTTCCGTTCGTCTTGGGCGACCTAAAGTCGATAACCCCAAATCTCAAGCAGATAGAACCCGTGATAGTCGCTTA
>JBOFIW010000434.1:0-8396 GCA_051650365.1 Vibrio sp.
GGTATGGTGGCGCGAATTCCAGACTCTTTGCTTGACTCTGGGCGTACTTTGACTGTGCACTTGTACAAGTTGACGACTGAGCTGTTTACCATTGAAGAGTGGAATCAAGCTTATGGCACCGCCACCGTGCTGATTGTTGTTGTCTTGCTGATCAATATGGTCACCAAGCTCATCGCCAAACGATTCAATACTGCGACTTACTAAAGTCCCTGACAGAATTTAGAGATAAGACAATGAAAACGACCAAATTCAATATCGAAAATCTTGACCTGTTTTACGGTGAAAACCAAGCGCTGAAATCTATCAATCTGCCGATTCCTACTCGTCAAGTTACCGCGCTGATTGGCCCCTCGGGTTGTGGTAAATCAACCTTATTGCGCTGTCTGAATCGTATGAATGATTTGATTGAAGGGGTGACCATTACTGGCAAGCTGACCATGGATGGCCAAGATGTGTATGGCAATATTGATGTATCCGATTTGCGTATTCGCGTCGGTATGGTATTTCAAAAGCCTAACCCATTCCCTATGAGCATTTATGAAAACGTAGCGTATGGCTTACGTGCACAAGGGATTAAAGACAAAAAGTATCTCGATGAAGTGGTCGAGCGCTCATTGCGTGGTGCTGCGTTGTGGGATGAGGTGAAAGATCGCCTCAAGTCTCATGCGTTTGGTTTATCAGGTGGTCAGCAACAGCGTCTGTGTATTGCTCGCACTATTGCGATGGAGCCGGATGTGATTTTGATGGATGAGCCGACTTCGGCACTCGACCCGATTGCAACGCATAAAATCGAAGAGTTGATGGAAGATCTGAAGAAGAACTACACCATTGTGATTGTGACGCACTCGATGCAGCAAGCACGCCGAATTTCCGATCGTACGGCATTCTTCTTAATGGGAGAACTGGTGGAGCATGATGATACGCAAGTGATCTTCAGTAACCCACGTGATGATCGTACTCGTGGCTACGTTAATGGTGACTTCGGTTAATGAACATAAACAGATTATAACTATAAGCGATGGTAAACTTTGCCCCTCACTATGAGGGGCTTTTTTGTAGAAACTTCATGGCATACATATTTTGGTCCGCCAGATAGATCAATTGGCTAAGGTTTGCGGTATCTCGTGGGTAAGAGCTCACCCCAATGCTGGTGTTGAGTACGGCATGTAAAGATGCTCCCAATTCAAAGTTTTTATCGAAACACTGTTTAATCATACGCTGCATCATCATCTGTTCAGTTTGGTTGATGCTATTTAGTATGATGGCAAATTCATCACCTCCCATCCGATAAACTCGGTAGTCGAGTGTGGGAATGGTATGAGTTAAGCGATATGCCACCTGTTGGAGTATGGAGTCTCCAGCTTGGTGGCCATGGGTATCGTTGATCTGTTTAAAGCCATTCAGGTCGAGTAAAAACAGTGAAAACCCACCACTGGCCGCTAGGCGATCTAGTTCAGTGAACATGGCGGTGCGATTTTCTAGACCGGTTAAAGGATCGGTTAAAGCTAGAATTCGATGAAACTCTGCCTCTTTATATAAAATAAAGCTGACTAAACCAGCACAGCCAAACATCAATAACATAAAAGCAAACTGAACATGACTAAGAAAGTTAATCTGTTCTTTTTGTTCCATGTATAGCGGACTTTGTAGCCCAAAAGTTTGGTTGATAAATTGAATGAAAATATTTAACTCGTGTCTGATTGCGGAGAGGTAAATGTTTAGGCTTTCCGCATCTTTTGCTGCCAATAGTAAGGGTTCAAGTTGTTTGAAGCGTGCAAAGGACGATTGAAAAAACTCTCGAGTATAGGGTACCCCCATAATGCCTTCGGTCTCCTGACTATTCACAATGATATCGAATCGGCTCCATGTGAGTTCATATTTCAATAAAACTTTTTCATGTTGCTTTTCCTCTTCCAGTAAGTATGGGGAAATGGCAGCTAGCTCGGAATATTCTTTATTCAGTTGGAATAAAAACCATACAGCTTGGCTAGTTTGTGAAGAAAAAGTTTTAGAGAGATCACGTGTGATATTGACGAAGTAAAGATTGGCGAAAATAAGCAGCGCGGACAAGATAATCAATAATGTCTTGGCGTGTGAAATCAGTGGGTGTAGGTTTTTTTGTGTTTGCGTATTCATGGTTTCTTATGAATCAGGATATGGCTTAATTGCCAGACCATATGGTTATAGTAAGCTGGTGTATTGAGGGTTGGATTTTGATCTAAGTTATACACCAACCAAAACGGCCCTTTATCCCGAATTTTCATCTCTTTTGAATCGAGGTAGTAAGCCACAATGGGTTGATATTGGCGGATATCAGCAATTGATATGTTCGCAGCATAGTCATTGAGTGCCATGAAAGTAATGGACTGTGCTTGATCCTGTTGTAAATAATTCAGTAAATCACTCACTCTAAAACCTGTGAAGTTATGTGCTTCCTCTAACCATGGTAAATGAGTCGTAAAGGAGACTTGAGGTAGTTGAGTGATTAGTTCCTTAAGTGTAATGACTTGATCCTGTTCATTTTCTATTTGGATAGTAAGACTGGCCGAGTAAGTCACAGAGCTACATAGCAGAGTGAATGTGAGTAAAAACCATCTTATCATGGCTGTTTTCCTTGTTAGTTGGACATTAAGCTAGGTTGTTTTGCCGCTGACGATTGGATTCAAGGAGCAGTTTTCTTTAGCTTATTGGAATTGAGTGTCAAAGGTACTTGCAGAGTTTTACTTCCCTACGCTCAAATCCCCCCTTCTTCTGGATCGCCAAGTTTAGCTATAGAGCTGTCACGCGCTGATTAAATTATAGGTGGTGATTCAAAACATTAAAATTCGCAATATTTATAAAAGTAATGATAAGAGCTCTCGAAAATGAGATAAAAAAAAGAAAAGCACCACATTGGTGGTGCTTCTCAAATCTAAAACATAATCACATTGATTAGAACAATAAATGGGCAACTCCAGCGATAACGGGCAAAGTAATCAGGGTGCGTAAGATGAAAATCATAAACAGTTCCAAAATGTTAACTGGAATACGGCTACCCAGTAGCAATGCCCCCACCTCTGACATATAAATCAGCTGAGTAACAGACATTGCAGCGATCACGAAACGTGTCATTTCATTGTCGATCGATGCGGCCAGAATAGCCGGAATAAACATGTCTGCAAAACCAACAACAATGGTTTTCGATGCGGCAACGGCTTCTGGTACACCAAGTAGTTCCAAGAAAGGAATAAATGGTTGGCCCAGTATCGAGAAGACAGAAGTGTATTCCGCGACAACCAAAGCAATGGTACCTAGCCCCATGACGACAGGAAGCACCCCAAACACCATATCAATGGCATTACGTACTCCTTCACCAATCACTGATTTCGCTGAGTTGACTTTAGCGGCCTTGGCTAAAGCCAATTCCATCCCCCAAGAGAACGCAGTATGACCTTCAGGGATCGCATCAGCATCCGGATGCGGCTTGCTACCGTCGATATAGGTATCTTTTTTCCATGACAAAGGCGGAAGGCGGGGGATCACCACAGCGGCTACAAAACCAGCTAAACAGACAGCACCGTAAAAAGGCAGGAAGAGATGCTCAAGCTCAACTTGGGCAATCACAACGAGGCTGAACGTGATTGAAACAGCAGAAAACGTGGTACCCACCACAGCGGCTTCACGCTGAGTGTAAAACTTTTCTTCGTATTGCTTACTGGTGAGCAAAATACCCACGCTACCATCTCCAAGCCATGACGCCATACAGTCAATCGCGCTGCGACCAGGCAAGTTAAATACCGGACGCATCACTTTGCTAAGTAGGCTGCCAAAGAGTTCTAACAAGCCGAAATTGAGCAGCAGTGGTAGCAGTAAGCCTGCAAAAATAAACACAGAAAATAGAGTAGGTAGCAGGCCTTCTAAGACCAAGCCACCGGTATTTTCTTCCCATATTGCTTTCGGGCCAATCTGGAAAAAAGTCATGATGACGGCGACACCACCAATCACGCGCACCGCCAACCAAAGCCAAGAAGGGTTAAACAGACTGTTTAAGAAAGGGCGATTCATGACCCAACTTGGTTTAAAGATTTTTGTGGCCACAGAAGCCGCCGCCATAAACGCAATAATGATGGTGACGACGGTGACAAGTGAATCCCCAAATAGCGCTTGCACAGATTTTGCCAACACGGCAACCGGAATGGTGAATGACCCATCGTAGCTGATGGGAGCCATAAACAGGAAAAGTCCGATCATGGAGGGGATCAGGAATATCCATAGATTGCCGGAGTCGCTTTTTCCCGATGGTTCTACGGTTTGCGCGTTATCTTGCATTCTTTATCTCTATCTCTTACTGGATTGATTATTGCGTCCTTCAGACGCACGGAACGGGTGAAATTGAGCAAGCTACAGCATAAAAATGCACTGTGCTTCTGTATTTAGTCAGTGGGCGCAAGAATAGCTATTTTTAAAACCATTCGCAATACTATTCAATTATTTTGGGTATACATTCAAATTAATTTTCTGATGTTTCAACCTGTGGCAGAGTTTTGTATATTTATTGTTAAAGTCATCACCGAGTGGTTCACATAGCTACGGAGATAGATTTGGTAAGATATTCAGGTTGATATAAAAAAGCCCTCTGTAGTACAGAGGGCTTATTACTTAACGTATGTGCAAAACAGATTAAATCAACACCTTTTTACTCAGTGGTATTTGGAGTGGTGCTCGATGCACTGTCGATTTCTGTTAAAGCTGCGTTGAGTGCACCTTCAAAAGCAGGGTAAACATTCTGTTTTCCCACAAGGTCAACTATGCCCGCCTTAATCAGTTTCTGAGAAACTCGCGGATTCGCCCCTGAAATCAGAACCTTAATACCACGTCTATGGAAGCTTTGGATGATCTCTTCTAGTGTTTGAATACCAGTGATATCCATAAATGGCACCCACTTCAAACGCAAAATCAGTATTTTGGGCGTCTCTTGAATACTGCTCATGACCCGCTCAAAGGTTTCTGCTGCCGCGAAGAAGAAAGGCCCTTCTAGTGCATATACTGCGAGTTCACGAGGCAGCGCAGTTTTGCCTTGCTGCGCAAGCTCATGGCTCATATCTTGTGAACCATTGGCTTTCACTTCGACGCTGGAAGCCATACGTTTTACAAAATGCAGCATGGCAATGATCACCCCAATATTGACGGCAACAACCAGATCCGCAAATACCGTCAAACCGAAGGTGAGCAGTAAAATCGCAACATCTGCGCGTGGTGCCCGTTTTGCCAGTTGAACAAAATGAGGGGCTTCACTCATATTCCAAGCAACAACGAACAAAATGGCGCTTAGTGTGGCTAGAGGAATATTCACCGCTAGAGGTGCCAATACCAACAGAATGATCACCAGTGTTAGCGCATGCATGACTCCAGCAATCGGGCTTGTCCCTCCGTTGCGAATATTTGTCGCGGTACGGGCAATCGCCCCAGTTGCGGCAATACCACCAAATAGTGGTGCAACAATATTGGCAATACCTTGTCCGACCAACTCTTGGTTAGAGTTGTGTTTAGTGCCAGCCATACCATCAGCTACCACAGCTGAAAGTAATGATTCAATTGCCCCAAGCATTGCAATGGCAAATGCAGGACCAATTAATTGGATCATTTGGCTTAGACTGACATCCGGTAAAGCAAACTCAGGCAGACCTTGGGGGATACCGCCAAATGCGGAACCAATGGTTCTTACTCCCTCAAAGCCAATAACGTACTGCAGTGAAGTGACAACAACCAATGCCAACAGTGGTCCAGGGATCTTCGAGAGTTTTGGAATTTTTGGCCCCAAAATCACCAATACAAGAGACAAGATTGCTAACAAGGTCGTAGCGAGATGAAACTGCGGGAACGCGTGGAAAATCGCGATCAGTTTCTGGTGGAAGTGCTCGCCTTTAATTTCTGGTAACCCAAAGAAGTCACGCCATTGACCCACCCAGATGATCACTCCAATACCTGAGGTAAACCCGACAATAACGGGAGCTGGAATGTAGCGGATAATGCTGCCTAAACGTGCTAAACCGAGGATAACGAGAATAAAGCCCGCCATAATTGTGGCAATTTGTAATCCCACAATGCCATGCTCAGCAACGATACCAGCAAGGATAACAATAAACGCGCCGGTTGGGCCGGCGATTTGTACGCGTGAACCACCAAACAGGGAAACAATAATCCCCGCGATGATAGCTGTATAAATTCCTTGTTCTGGTTTCACCCCAGAAGCTATAGCAAAAGCCATAGCTAACGGTAGTGCTACCACCCCAACTATCAATCCTGCTGTGATATTGTTGGCCCAATGCTTAGGTTGTAATAGGCCGGCTTTATAGGATTCATAGATGGCAAACATAGTTGATCACCTTAATCAAAATAGGGAAATGAAAACGCCGAGGATTCTACGCTCATTTTATAGGCTGTAAAGGGCTACTTCGGCATAGTAGAGAGGTAATCACAGCTGTGGGTTTATAAAATTAATCTTTTAATTTCATATGATTAACTTTGTTTAACTTGAGGTTTTCTCTCTGTTAACCATATATTGTGAGTTGTCATTGAAATGCTATAGGGGAAATGATGATAGTCGGTATTTTTACCTATATGCACTCAATTGATAGATTGCAGGTTGAGTATAGATAACAAATTACCTATCATTCTTTCGAGTGGTTGTTTTTTGTTCGCAAAGGGAGTTTGACATGATTAACAAGAAGTTTTTTAAAACAAGAGATGAAGTTGAAGTCACTTTTGAATGCGATGCATCTCAAGCTGCATCCGAAGTTGCGATTGTGGCAGATTTTCTAGATTGGCAACCAGAGCCGATGAAAAAAATTGCTAAATCCAGTACGTTCAAATTCAAAACACGGCTACCAAAAGATCGCGAATTTCAGTTTCGTTATCTACTCGATGGACAAGAATGGGTGAATGATCCCCATGCAGAACAATACATCGCTAATGGTTTTGGGGAAGAGAACTGTCTGTTGACCACTTATCAGTGATTTGAATAGCATTTTTAAACGAAAGGCTAAAAAATGACAAACAAGTAAGTTGCTGGCAACACACTAAATCTTCTATTTTTGAAAGGCACTGATGTGCCTTTTTGCTTTAAATTGACTTAAGCACAGGTGACAAGCTGTGCTGAAACCCTTACTCTTGGGCTAATTTTGACTTTTCTCCACAGGTAAACGAGTGACATCTAAATCTATTATTTTGCGATTTTCTGAGCTCTCAATGCGAAAGAAGGTGACATTGGTAGGTTTGCCGCTTTTAGCTGTGGCAGCGATCACAACTTCACTAAACAACCCAATTCGACAACAACGAATTGAGATCTCTCTTCCTGAGTCCGTATTAGTTCCTTTCTCAACCGTTGAGTCAACGACGGAGCAGACAGAAGTTTATAGGGCGGGTCATCCAGATTATGAGTACGAGATTAAACCTGGGGATAATCTGAGTACCATATTTAGTCAGCTAGGTTTTGCTTATTCCGAGTTGATGAAAGTCATGGAAACCGATTTGAACTACCTTGCTCTTGATACGTTGAGACCGGGTAACGTGCTGCGTTTCTGGAAAGGAAAAGACAATACATTGAGCAAGATGGAGCTTGAGTTTAGCTTGGTTGATCGCGCTATTTATACACGTCTTGATGATGGTAACTATGAATTTGAAGAGCGCAAAATCCCAGGCACATGGAAAGTAGAGCCTCTGATTGGTGAAGTCGACGGTAGTTTTTCTGTTTCTGCAAACCGTGCTGGATTGGGCACGGCAGATGTGGATCAAATCGTTACTTTGTTAAAAGATAAAATCAATTTTGGGCGAGATCTACGCAGTGGTGATCGCTTTGAAGTTGTACTATCGCGCCAGTTTGTTGGTGAGAAACTGACGGGCAATTCGGAAATCCAAGCGATAAAGATCTTCAATCGGGGTAAAGAGATTACCGCTTATTTGCATCAAGATGGTCAGTACTACGATAAAAATGGTGAAAGTTTGCAGCGCGCTTTCCAACGCTATCCGGTCGACAGTAAGTGGCGTATTTCGTCAAATTTTGATCCAAAGCGTCTGCATCCGGTTACAAAACGAGTTGCGCCGCACAATGGTACAGATTTTGCCATGCCTATTGGTACACCTGTTTACTCATCGGGTGATGGTGTAGTGGTTATGACGCGTAGCCACCCATATGCAGGTAACTACGTGGTCATTCAGCATGGTAGTACATATATGACGCGTTATCTGCACTTGAGCAAAATCATGGTGAAGAAAGGGCAGAAAGTAACACGTGGTCAGCGTATTGGCTCATCAGGTAATACTGGGCGCGTGACTGGTCCACATCTACATTATGAATTAATGGTTCGTGGTCGAGCGGTGAATGCCATGAAAGCGAATATCCCTATGGCAAGTTCTGT
>JBOFIW010000435.1:0-5360 GCA_051650365.1 Vibrio sp.
CCTTTGTCATCTATTTGGCGATATTTCACCGCGAGTAAGCATTCTGCGTATTTGGTTGCCATGCCAAACAGGGCAGCCAGCCACATCCAGAACAGGGCACCAGGGCCGCCGAGCTTGATTGCGGTAGCTACACCAACGATGTTACCTGTACCAATGGTGGCGGAGAGGGCGGTACACAATGCCGCGAAGCTCGATACATCTCCTTGTTTATCTGAAGACTTTTCGCGGCCAAAAACCATCGCTAAAGCGGCAGGCAGGCGGCGAAATTGCAGTAAACCCAAGCGGAATGTGAAATAGACACCGGTTCCCACCAAGAGAATTAACAGTGGTGGTCCCCACACTAAACTATCAACAGTTTGCAGAAAAGATTGCAGGTTATTCATGATTTCCCCTTAAAAAATAAATATAAGGAGAAGAGAGAAAGGGTGCGAAAAATGCACAGCAGAACTCTAGCGAGCTCACTAAAAGATTGGCCTTTCACTCCTCTGTCCTTTTGCCTGAGAGTTTCACTCTGCGTATGCGCAGAACTTGCTCCTTCGGCGACCGATTGAACGGTTCTCTCCAGAGGTTCCTCCAACTACAGTCCTCGCTTATTCATTGCCCATAAATGGCTAAGAATAATGCACCTGAAAGATTTACTTCTTCGGCGGGTTATTTGGTTCAGATGTTAAAATCTGGTTAACAACCACTCTCCTGCAGTCTTCAACGGAACAATCGTCTTAAGAAACGATTTGCAAGACGGATACTAGCGAAAAGAAAATGTGATGTCACCTACAAAAGAAGTCGTCTGATTAACTCTTGTCCAACTCTACTTAGGAAACCACTTTTTTCTGACGTTAAACTGCGTATAAGTGGTATAAGATAAGTGCGCTAGGAGAGGTGATATGGTGAGATTAATTGCGATAACTTTGTTGATTGCATTAGCGTTTGTGTTGATTCGCTATCGCACCAATGAAAAGTTGCAAAAAGGGGTTGTCATCGCCATTTTGGCGACCTTCGGTTTATATACTACCTTCTTAGTGATTTCAGAATTGATTCGCTGACGCAAGAGGAGCGAAGCGTGAACAAAAACAATGAGTTTGACGACAATGAAGAAGTTGTTGTTATCGAACGAAGAGATAAGCAAGGTTATCTTTATATTGCGATTGCTGCGGCATTAGGTATTGCATTGGGTGGACTGATCGGTTCGTCTGTGACAACCAGTCGTTGGGAAGCTTCTTATGAAGCGTTGCAAAATCAACTTGAGCAGTTAAAAAATGCGCAATCAGAAGTGGTAAAAGCGGCAGAGGTGACAGAGCAGAACAACGATGTGCAGTGGCAGATCAAAATGGATCAGGCCTTAGCTAAGCAGCGGGAAGAGTGGCAAACAGAATCGGTGCAGCGTGATAAATATGTTGCTGAGCTTGAGAAACACAACCTCGATCTTGAGCGGCAACTGAATGAGCAAAAAATGGCATTGGAACTTGCCAACACCCACAATAATCAACTGAACCGTCAAGCCGATATGCAAGCCACTATGTTGGAGCGTTCGCGTGAATTGTTTCAGCGTGAGTTAAAAATCAAACAAGAATTGGAAACACTACAGAAAGAGCGAGATTCGTTGGTCCCCAAAGTTAAAGTGCTTAAAAAAGAGTGTGATATATATCTTGAAGGTAAGTCATGGGATGCAAAATCTGATGTCTGTGATAAGCAAGATGCCGCTAATTCACGCATCAGTCAGATTGATCAACTGATCCGTGTGCACCAGATGGATCTTGAAGAAATTAAATCGCTTTCAGAGGAAATAGGTTTATAAATTAATCTGCGTGTTACTTTTGTTCTATCCCGTGCTAGTTTTGCTTTGCTGTTTCATTTTATACATGGCTTTGTCTGCACGGGATAACGCGTCTTGGAAAGTGGCTTCTGTAGCTTGAGTGATACCATAGGCGAAAGTGATTCTCGACTGGTCTGCTATTAAATTTAACTGAAGTATAAATTCTGATGCGCGATCTGGAGTGAGAAGAACAATAAATTCATCTCCTCCAATCCGGATGGCATATTCTTTTTTATGGCAACATTCATTCAATATTTTTGCAAACTTAATTAATAATTTGTCACCAGCTTCATGTCCATCTCGATCATTGATCTCTTTGAGACCATTGAGGTCAAAATAAATAAGATCAAATACTTTTAATGGTAGAGTTTTTAACGCTTGCCGATTCATTAGCCCTGTTAAATCATCGGTTTTGGCTAAACGTAAAAGATGATGATTACTCTCACTTAATCCATAGGCGATAAAGATAAACGCTAATGAAGTCAACCCATCGTCTAATAATGCATTAGTAAGTTTAAATTGACTACCTAGTTCTCGTAAGTAGGCAATCTCGGTTAACAAGTCATAAGCTTGGTTGAAAAGTAATAGCAACGATCCTATGCGAATTTTTAAATTCTTTAATAAACTGTCTTTAGTAATTAAGAAAATATATAAAACAACAGAAAAAGAGTAGAACTCAAAATAAAAATCATGATAAGAATCGACCTCAAAATGATTTCCAACAAAATAGATAATAATGCCCAACAAAAATATTGTGGTTAAGTAACTTATTGCTAATTTAGGTCTTGCTCTCTTCACTCTTAATCCATATCAATTTCTTATGGTACAAGTAAGTGTAGCCTATTTTTCCTTAACGCCAATCTGAAATAAAACCGACGTAAGCTTAGGTGGTTAATAGGTAGCCTAAGGTTGCTTTAAGTTTCACCGGTGAAGTGGGTTTGTTGAGTAAAAGGAACTGTTTTTGGCGAACGGCAGCCAGCAATTTATCGCTTCGATCGGCACTGATCACTAGGATGGGAAAGAATGAAGGATATTGTTGCTGTAAAAAATGGGCCACAGACAGGCCATCTTCATCCCCATCGAGATGATAATCTACAATCAATAGGTCAAGAGGATGGGTTGAGCAGAAATGAGTCGGCAAGCATTTTAAGGAAGTATAGGTGTATACATGACAACCCCATTCGCTCAATAAGGCATGCATGCCGCGACAAATCGCTGCATCGTTATCAACCACCAACACATGTTTACCAATGAATACGTTTGGGTTCTGCGTGGTTTTTGGGGAGGGTGTTGCCACCAAAGAGTGTGTCTGAGCGTAAGGTAAGGTGATGGAGAAACGAGATCCTTTACCGACCGAGGAGTGAAGTGTGATTGGATGCTCCAGCACTCGACCAATTTTTTCTACGATGGCTAGCCCTAATCCGAGTGATGTGCCTTTGAAGGAAGGACGTGCATCTAACCGTTTAAACTCTTGAAATACAATAGTTTGCTTATCTGTTGGAATTCCAACGCCAGTATCATAAACGTCGATGCGTATACCTGCTGCCGTTCGACGACAACCGAGTAATACCTTTCCGTTGGGAGTGTAACGAATTGCGTTACTAACCAAATTACGCACAACACGGGCAATCAGCAGTGAATCACTGTAAACCATTGCACTAATAGGAACATAATGAAATTGTAAACCGTTGGCCCAGGCTTGTTCATGGAACTCATTGGCTAAGTTGCTCAGTAATTCGCCGAGCATGAAAGGTTGTTTGTCTGGAATGATGGCACCAGCATCGAGCTTGGAAATATCGACTAATGAAGCAATTAACGAGGCAACATCAGTGACGGATGTGGAGAGTGCATGGACAATTTGTTGGGTTTCTACTTCGGTAATTTTTGCTTCCAGTGAGCCAATAAATAGTTGTGCTGCATTCAACGGCTGTAAAAGATCATGGCTGATTGCCGCCAGAAATTTGGTTTTTGACTCATTTGCTCGTTCTGCTTCACGCTTGGCTTCTAGTAAGCGGTTTTGGATCTGTTTACGCTCATTGATCTCATCATTTAATTGACTATTCAGGGTTTTCAGTTCCGTTGTACGTTGTTCAAAGCGTTTTTCTAAGGTGACATAGGATTTTTTCAATTTTCGATGGAATTCTGCCTGATGCCTTTCGCTTTCTGCCTGCTTGAGCAAGGTAATATCGGTATACAGCATGACTAAGCCCCCATCAGCTGTTGGGCGCTCACTGACTTGCACCCAGCGATCATTGCTTTGCTGAAAAACACGGCCTTCATTGGTATGTTGCAAAGGTAACTCTCGAATAATCAGTCCTTTTTCTTGTGCTAATGCTTTGATTTCTTTAAGTGTGATTGGTTGTTGGCTTAAGTCTATCTGGGCATCGAGCCAAAACTTACGGAACCGATAATTACAATGCACAAGGCGTAGTGTGCGATCGTAGAGTGCAAAACCATCACTAATCGACTCGATAGCATCCAAAAAACGTTGGTGTGCCGCTTCTGAGTTTAGTTTTGCTTGGCTAAGTTGAGTGTTGAGTTGCTCTAAATCGAGCAACGCGGCATTAAGGGTTTCAGTTTTTTCTCGCACTTGGTCGGCAAGGATTACCGAGTGTTGGAAGGCGGCGTAAGGTTCGATGGGGTGGCCATGAGTTTGCTCAACCCGATTCACCAAAACCTCAATCATCTTTTTTTGCCGAGCATTTTCTACTCGCAATTGTTCTAATTCGGCACGTTCCTCATCGGTCATTGGTTTAACTCACTTTACGCGTTGAAATTACGCTGTTGGGCTTCGAAGGGGATGAGAAACCTATAGCCACTCCAGTAAAGGTTTGATTTACATGAATACCACCGAGTTGTTCACCATAGGTATTGAAGCCCACGACACGAAATTGCTGCAACAATGCCTGCATAGCATGCTGGCGATGAGTTACTTCCACTTCTTTGCGGCGCAAAAAACAATCACAGCCAATGATGAGCTGTAACTCGCCGAGCTGTTCGGTGACTTGAATCAGTTTTTGGTTCAAATTTTCAATCACATTGCCCGGTTTCATGGCAGTGACCACGATGCCGTTATCGACCGCACAATAGAAATCCAAACTTAAATCGCGGTTCACTTTTTGGATCGAACGAACATAAAACTCGTTGCCCACTTTGACCGCGAGCGGATTGAGCGCATAGATTTCTGGCCGTAATTCATTCACCTCTAAACCGATCTCTCTGGCATACACAAGTGCGGCAGGCTCGGCATTGAACTCGTAAACACGGCGATGTTCGCTGTCGGCATGGGTGACAACCAGTTTGCTTCCTAAGCTTTCGATATGATGGGTTGTAAAAACTTCAAAAGGGCAGCGAGTATTGACCATAATCACGATCGCTGAGTTTTCATGGAACTGCCCCTCACTGTATACATGGGTATATGCCAACCGTTCATCATCGCCAGCTGAGCCACCAAAGTGTGGGATGCGCCCTAGTGCGGTATTGAGGGTCAGTAACACGGACTCTTCTTGGCTGGTTAACCCATCAATTAAGGTCAACACAAACGTGC
>JBOFIW010000436.1:0-3885 GCA_051650365.1 Vibrio sp.
GTGGCTCTTTTTTACGTGGCTTGTTAAGAGCCTGCGTGGTCTCGCCGATTTTTTCTGCGATGAAGATCGTCCACATTGGTGATGAGCCTGTCGCAGGGGGCGCAGGTATTGATAATCAAGGACGTCAAACAATGAGTCTTATCCATCAATCTGTATCACGAGTCATTAAACGGAGCGTGCTGGTCATTGCAGCAGGTGTTTCGCTGCTGGCGACTTCCGCGTTTGCTGAGGAAAAAGTTTATCGCTTAACGCTGGCTGAAACTTGGGGGCCGAATTTCCCGATTTTTGGTGACACCACAAAGAACATGGCGGCAATGGCAGAGAAAATGTCCAATGGCCGTTTGCAGATCCGTATTGATTCTGCCAACAAGCATAAAGCGCCGCTGGGTGTGTTTGATATGGTGAAATCAGGCCAATACGATATGGGACATTCAGCTTCCTATTATTGGAAAGGCAAAGTGCCGAACACGCTGTACTTTACTTCTATGCCCTTCGGTATGACTACAGCGGAGCAATATGCGTGGTTTTATCACGGTGGTGGTATGGAGTTGATGGATAAAGTTTACTCGCCACACAACATGCTCTCTTTCCCCGGTGGTAATACCGATGTGCAGATGGGGGGCTGGTTTCAAAAAGAGATCAATACCGTTGAAGATCTTCAAGGTCTGAAAATGCGTATCCCTGGTTTTGCTGGAGAAGTGTTAGCCGAGCTTGGTGCTAAACCAACCAATATTGCTCCGGGAGAGCTGTATACCTCATTAGAGCGCCGCACGATTGATGCGTTGGAGTGGGTGGGCCCATCTCTAGACCTACGTATGGGTTTCCACAAAATTGCCCCTTATTACTACACCGGATGGCATGAGCCAGCAACGGAGCTGCAATTCTTAGTCAACAAGCGTACATGGGATAAATTGCCAGAAGATCTGCGTGAAATCTTGCGTGTTGCAATGCGCACTGCGGCATATGACATGTATGTTCAGTCAGTTCATGAAAGTGGCAAAAACTGGGTTTCGATTACGCAAGAGTTTCCTGAGGTGAAAGTAAAAACCTTCCCAGCACCGGTTATTAAAGCACTACGTGAAGCAAATGATCGTCTGTTAGCAAAGCACGCTGCGGAAGATCCAGTAGCGAAAGAAATTCAAGAATCACAAGCCAATTATTTGAAGCAAACTCGTAGTTGGACAGACATCTCATTACGCGCCTATCTCAATAGTGAATTGCAGTGATGTGTTAAATGTTGTTTAGGAAGCTCAAGAAAAGTACATAACGATAAAGCTCCGTGCACATAGGTGACACGGAGCAATTTAATTCGACAGGGAGTTGAAAATGAGAAGTCTGATTTATGTTGAGCGGCTATTTAACCGTCTCAGTGATTTACTGGGTTGGCTCTCCAGTGTGTTGTTTATTTTGTTGGTGGCAAATGTGGTGTATGACGTAGTCATGCGTTACGCCTTCAATGATGTTTCTATCGCATTTCAAGAATTAGAGTGGCATTTGTTTGCCACGGTGTTTTTACTCGGTATTCCCTATGCCATTAAAGCGGGAGGGCATGTACGAGTTGATATTTTCTATGAGCGTTTATCCATGAAAGCGCAAGCCATAATTGATGTGCTAGGTACGCTGTTTTTCCTCCTGCCATTTTGTCTGTTGGTGGTCTATTACGGGATCGATTTTGCCAAGGAAAGCTATGAGCTTGGTGAAACTTCAGGTGATCCGGGTGGCTTACCTTATCGTTGGATTATTAAAGCTATGATCCCCGTTGCCTTTACCTTTATGGTTGTGAGTGGTGTCGGTTTGGTTATTCATTCACTCAATAAAGTGTTTAACCCGCGTTTGATCTATGCAGATCTTAATCACACTAAGTAAGGGAAACGTATGATTGGTATTGTAATGTTTTTCGTTGCTCTGTTTGCACTATTACTTGGTTTCCCCGTTGCGTTTACCTTTGGTGGTATTGCCTTGATTTTTGGTGTGTGGGCAGAGGGCATAGAGATGTTTGCGTTTATGCCTTACCGAATTCAATCCATTATGGAAAACACGGTATTGATGGCGGTTCCGTTGTTCGTATTTATGGGGCTGGTGCTGCAAAAAACCAAATTGGCGGAACAGTTACTAGAATCCATGGGGCGACTGTTTGGTGGCATTCATGGTGGGGTGGCCATTTCTACGGTACTCGTAGGCACTTTATTGGCTGCTTCGACAGGCGTGGTTGGGGCTTCCGTGGTGGCTATGGGGCTTATCTCCTTGCCGGTAATGCTTAAATACAACTACGACAAAGGATTGGCGTGCGGCACTATCTGTGCGTCTGGAACGTTAGGGCAGATCATTCCGCCTTCCATTGTGTTGATTCTATTAGGGGATGTTCTTGGTGTGCCAGTCGGTGATCTGTTTCAGGCCGCTGTTTGGCCGGGGTTGATGTTAGTGGCAGCATACATCATCTACATTCTGATTTATGCCAAGCTTCATCCACAAGCTGCGATGCCGATTGAGGCTGATGCGGAGTTATCTCGCCGCCAAGAGGTGATCAAAGCGTTGAAAGCGGTGATCCCACCTTTAGCATTGATTATCGTGGTGTTGGGTTCTATTTTCGCAGGTGTTGCGACACCAACAGAATCTGCTGCACTCGGTGGTGCAGGGGCAATTTTACTGGCACTAGCTTATGGTCAGTTCAGTTGGAAAATGGTGTATGACGCATCCAAAGAGACAGTTAAAGTCACTGCTATGGTGTTTGCGATTTTGCTGGGGGCAACGGCATTCTCGATGGCGTTTACTTACACGGGTGGTGATGAACTTGTGGAAGAATGGATGATGAATCTGCCGGGTGATAAATGGGGTTTCTTGATTGTCACTATGTTGGTGATTTTGATCCTTGGCTTCTTTATTGATTTCGTTGAAATCTGTTTCATCATAGTTCCGATTCTGGCTCCAGTGGCCGTGTTGCTCGATGTGGATATGACTTGGTTCGCTATTTTGATTGCGATGAACTTGCAAACGTCGTTTTTAACGCCACCGTTTGGTTTTAGCTTGTTCTATCTTAAAGGGGTTGCACCTAAATCGGTCACGACTATGGATATCTATCGCGGTGTCGTTCCTTTTATCCTCATCCAAATCTTGGTGTTGGTTTCTATTATGGTGTTCCCTGGTTTCTATGGAATGTGATCAGACTCAAGACTGAGCGCGTTGAAATTCAATCGCTCAGCACAAGTTGTTAAAGTGAAACTGCTTTTCGAAGGGTCGAAAAGCAGTTTTTGTATGAGGAAAAGGAATGCCTCTCAAAGCCAAATTGATTTTACTGGCTTTACTGCCTCTATTACTTGCGACAGCAAGTATCAGTTGGATCTCAATTCATCAGGCCAAAACCTTAGGTCAGCGTGAAGTCGAGATTTTCCGCGCCAAGTTAATTGAAGAGCGTGAAACCTCCTTAAAAGACAGCGTTGATGTCACCTTTGATGCAGTGCGATTAATTGTTAACAATCCCAATCTAACGCAAACGGAAGCTCAACAGCAGGTGAAAGCGGTACTCACCAACCTTCGTTATGGCTCTGATGGCTATTTTTTTGCCTATGATGCATTTGGCACGAATTTAGTCCATCCTACGCAACCAGAACTTGTGGGGAAAAACTTGTGGGAACTGCAAGATGAGCGTGGCGATTACCTGATTCAAGCCTTGCTCTTTCAAGCCCAATCCGGTGGTGGTTATCACCAGTATTTGTGGCGTAAACCCTCGACGGGGGAAACCGTTCCCAAACTCAGTTACTCCGCTTGGCTTGATGACTGGCAATGGATGATTGGAACCGGCCTATACATTGAAGATGTCAGCCACGAAGTGGAAAAAATGCAAGCCGCGATTAATGCCAACATAGATACGACGTTCTTCTCTGTGGT
>JBOFIW010000437.1:0-18573 GCA_051650365.1 Vibrio sp.
CTGTCCTAAAGGGTTGTTCGAGACTAGAACGTTGATAGGCAGGGTGTGTAAGCGTTGTGAGGCGTTGAGCTAACCTGTACTAATTGCCCGTGAGGCTTAACCATACAACACCCAAGGGGTTTTGTAGTGGACTCAAAGCTAAGCGCATAAGAATGTGTGTGAGAATGAAAACAGCTTTCCAGATTATTCTCTAGAAATAGAGAGAAAGAATTTGCTTGGCGACCATAGCGTTTTGGACCCACCTGATTCCATCCCGAACTCAGAAGTGAAACGAAACAGCGTCGATGGTAGTGTGGGGTTTCCCCATGTGAGAGTAGAACATCGCCAGGCTTTAAATCTTGCTGATAGTGTCACCACGCTATTAGCACACAATTTGCGGAGAGATGGCTGAGTGGTTGAAAGCACCGGTCTTGAAAACCGGCGATGGTTAATAGCTATCCTAGGGTTCAAATCCCTATCTCTCCGCCACTATTAAAAAAGTCCGCTGATTTATCAGCGGACTTTTTGCATTTCTGTCATTTTGACTTTCAATATCTAGGTTAGCGATAAAGTAGCGATAACCTATTTTTCTGAAGTTCTTTATTTATCAACAACGCTTTTCTTTATAGAGACAACCCGCCACAGCGCTTGGACAAGCGGATTATCTAACTGTGAACGTTTACAGCAAACACCGAGCATAAAGGGTTTGATTGGTGTGACGCTTAAGCGCTGGATCTTGTCACGTATCGGGCTGTTATTGATAACTACATCCGGAGCAATCCCTACTCCACATCCAAGAGCCACCAAGCTAACGATTGCTTCATGTCCTGCGATCTGAGCGTAGATATTGGGCTTTATCTTCATCTGCTTAAACCAGGTATTGGCTCTATCGCGCGCGGTTCCTGACTCGGGAACAATAAACGGTATTGCGTTCCAATCAGGCTGCTCTTTTTGTAGTTCATCGACAAAGCTGCTGATCCCAAGTGGTGCGATGACGGAAAGAGGGATCTCACTGATTGTGGCGAATTCAATGCGGCTTGGCAGTTGTTCAGGCATGGCAGAAATCGCTATATCCGCTTCATCGTGCAGGATTTTATCGATCGCTTGCGCCGGATCGCCAGTCAGCAATTTGAATTCGATATACGGGTGTTTGAGACGAAATGAACTGAGTAACTCTGGTAGATGGCTATAGCTGGCGGTAACGGAACAGAATAGTTTTATTTCACCGCGCAGCTCTTGGCTATGGTCATTGAGTTCAGTAGTGAGTTGTCGCCAATCGTTAATAATGCGTGCCGCAACGGGCAGTAATTGGTGGGCTGCGGGAGTGAGTTCAACACTACGGTTATCACGCAGAAATAGCGTGTGACCTAAGTCCTGCTCAAGCTTTTGTATTTGCCGGCTTAGTGCCGAAGGGCTGAGATGCATCGCTGCTGCCGTTTTACTGAAGTTTTTGCAGTCGCACAGATGCATGAATATCTGCAAGGTTTTGATGTTCACAAAAGAGTCCTGTGTTGCATTTATTGCAATAACTAGTTGTGAATATATCACTTTGTGCAATTTTGTCTCTGGCTTAGTATGAGTTTATTCGGTCATATCGAACCGACTTAACGGAATCATTTATTAAGGAGTACCCACATGGCGAATTATTTCAATACGCTCAACTTGCGTGAACAGTTGGATCAACTTGGTCGTTGCCGTTTTATGGCGCGTGAAGAGTTTGCAACCGAAGCTGACTACCTAAAAGGTAAGAAAGTGGTGATCGTGGGCTGTGGTGCTCAAGGCCTGAACCAAGGCCTAAACATGCGTGATTCTGGTTTAGATGTTTCTTACGCTTTACGTCAGGCTGCGATTGATGAACAGCGTCAGTCATTCAAGAATGCAAAAAACAATGGTTTTAACGTTGGTAGTTATGAGCAACTTATTCCGACAGCGGATTTGGTGATTAACCTGACTCCTGATAAGCAACATACCAGTGTTGTTAAGGCGGTTATGCCACTCATGAAGCAAGGTGCGGCGCTGGGTTATTCACACGGTTTTAATATCGTTGAAGAGGGTATGCAGATCCGTAAAGACATCACAGTAGTGATGGTGGCACCAAAATGCCCTGGTACGGAAGTTCGCGAAGAATATAAACGTGGTTTCGGTGTTCCAACTCTCATCGCCGTTCACCCAGAAAATGATCCACAAGGTGAAGGTTGGGAAATTGCGAAAGCGTGGGCTGCTGCAACCGGTGGCCATCGCGCGGGTTGTTTGGCTTCTTCTTTCGTTGCGGAAGTAAAATCCGATCTGATGGGCGAACAAACCATTTTGTGTGGCATGCTGCAAGCGGGTTCTATCGTCTGTTACGAGAAGATGGTTGCTGATGGTATCGATCCTGGTTATGCAGGTAAGCTTCTACAATTTGGTTGGGAAACCGTGACTGAAGCACTGAAGTTTGGTGGTATCACTCATATGATGGATCGCCTCTCTAACCCTGCCAAAATCAAAGCATTTGAGTTGTCTGAAGAGCTGAAAGACTTGATGCGTCCTCTGTACAACAAGCATATGGATGACATCATCTCTGGCCATTTCTCAAGCACCATGATGGCTGACTGGGCGAATGACGATAAAGATCTGTTTGGCTGGCGTGCAGAAACGGCTGAGACTGCATTCGAGAACTACCCAACAACAGATGTGAAAATTGCAGAACAAGAATACTTTGATAACGGTATTTTGATGATTGCAATGGTGCGTGCTGGGGTTGAGCTGGCGTTTGAAGCGATGACCGCATCAGGCATTATCGATGAATCCGCTTACTATGAATCACTGCACGAACTCCCACTGATTGCGAATACTGTGGCTCGTAAGCGTCTGTATGAAATGAACGTGGTGATTTCCGACACGGCTGAGTACGGTAACTACCTGTTTGCTAATGTTGCTGTCCCGCTGCTGCGTGAAAAGTTCATGCCGAAAGTAGGCACGGATGTAATTGGTAAAGGTTTGGGTGAGGTATCTAATCAAGTGGATAACGCCACACTGATCGAAGTAAACAGCATCATCCGCAATCATCC
Source organism: Vibrio sp. (assembly GCA_051650365.1). Classification (GTDB taxonomy): domain Bacteria; phylum Pseudomonadota; class Gammaproteobacteria; order Enterobacterales; family Vibrionaceae; genus Vibrio. Next base: position 3,030 of record JBOFIW010000437.1, read on the forward strand.
AGTGGAGTACATTGGCGAAGAATTGCGCGGTTATATGAAAGATATGAAGCGTATCGCGGTGGGAGACTAATTCCTTAATTTAGTTTTCCAAAGCAAACACAACAACACAATATAATAAAAACCAAGAAGGCTTAGTCGTATGACTAAGCCTTTCTTTATTGGATCACTAAGTCACTGAGCACTTAGTGTATGGCTCTCGTGTTTATTTATCGGCTAATTTAGCTTCGAGCTCGGCCATTTTCTGTTCTAATTCAGTCAGCTTCTGGCGAGTACGTAATAAAACTTGGGTTTGAACATCAAACTCTTCACGGCTTACCACATCCAGTTTATTGAGTTGGCCTTGAATGACCTGACGCACTTTCTGTTCTACATCAGCACCCAGTTCTTTGACGGGTTGTGGCATGGCTTCATGGATTTGCTTGGCGATTTGCTCGAGTTTTTTTGCATCAAACATAGTGGTTACTCCTGTTTAGTTGCCAACATTCTATGCAATTCAGCTGGTGATGTCGTTAGATTAGGCAATAAAAAAGGCCATCGAAATGGCCTTTTGTGATTGAGTCTGAGCGCTGGGATTACAGTTGACGATGAGTGGCTTTCGCTTCGTCAATGCGTGCCAATTTTTCCAGATCTTTGTCTTCAACAAACACTGGCAGTGGTTTGTGTTTCTCTGCGAGATAGCTGTAAATCACAGGCAGTACAAACAGAGTAAACAGTGTGCCGATTGCCAAACCAGAGACGATAACGATACCAATACTGAAGCGCTGAGCTGCACCAGCCCCTGTTGCGTACATCAGAGGGATGAGGCCTGCGATCATCGCTGCTGTCGTCATCAGGATTGGACGCAGACGCACTTTCGCAGCATGCATGACGGCATCGATACGGTTGAGTTTGTTGTGTAGCTGCTCTTCTTTAGCGACTTCACAGATCAAAATACCGTGCTTAGTGATAAGACCAACCAGAGTGATCAAACCTACTTGTGAGTAGATGTTCATCGTTGCCGTACCCCAAGCCAGTGCGATCAACGCACCGCAAACGGCGAGCGGAACAGACACCATGATCACGAGCGGATCTTTCAATGATTCAAACTGAATCGCCAGAACCAAGAAGATGATCGCCAATGCCAGACCAAACGTCGCGTAGAGTGCACTACCTTCAGTGACGTACTGGCGAGCTTCACCCATGTAGTCATGGCTGTAGCCTTTTGGTAGTTTGCTGCTTGCCAAGTTTTCAAACCAATTGATGGCATCCCCCATTGCGGTACCCGGTGAAGGTACTGCACCGACGGTGGCAGAGTTCAACTGGTTGAAGTGTGGCAAAGAGCGAGGTTCCGCAACGACATCAATGGTGATCAGGCTGCCCAATGGAATCACTTTGCCATCTGCCGCACGAACATAATAGTTGTTCATGGATTCTGGGTTGAGACGCCATTTACGCTCAACTTGTGGGATCACTTCGTAAGAACGGCCGTTGAGGTCGATACGGTTAACATAACCGTCGGCCATCATGGTGCTGAGAGTGATACCAATGTCTTGCATAGTCACACCGTAAGCACCGGCTTTGTCTTTGTCGATATTGATCTTCATCGTTGCCGAATCGAAGTTGAGGTCAAGATCCGAGTACACGAACATCGGGCTTGATTTTACTTCGGTCAGAATGTCAGTCGCGATCGTAAACAGGCTTTCAAAGCTGTTTGGTGTCGTGATCACAAACTGGATCGGTAGACCTGAACCTGCGCCAGGTAGCTCTGGCATCTGGAACGCGGTTACTGCCATGCCTGGGATCTCTTTTACCAAAGTACCTACACGGTTAGTCACTTCCGCTTGGCTCGCTTCACGCTCACTCCACGGAACCATAGAGGCAATACCAAAGGCCTGATTCGAGTTAGGTACACCGGTGAACACCTGAGCAAACTGTACTTCTGGCTGATCAGACAGAATTTGGTTTACGTCATGCATCGTATTAGCCAGATAATCGAGGTTAGCGTTAGAAGGGCCTGTACCCATCAACATGACTACCCCTTTATCTTCTGATGGTGCCAGCTCACTTGGGATGAACTTGAACAGCATGGGAAGGCTTGCAAATACGATAAATGCAAACGCGATAACCACAGGACGATGTGCCATGACGGCGCTGAGCATACGCTCGTAGCGTGCTGTCATGCGATCCAGTAAATGGTGGACCTTGAGTTCAAACTTGTTCGGAGCTTCATTTGCCTTGAGCATTTTTGAACACATCATCGGTGATAACGTCAGTGCGATAATCCCCGAAACAAATACCGCCCCCGCTAGCGTAAGAGCAAACTCTTTGAATAGCGCACCCGTAATACCGCCCATCAATGCGATGGGGGCATACACCGCACCTAAGGTGAGTGTCATAGCAACAACGGGAATCGCAATCTCGCGGGTACCGATAATGGCAGCGCGGAAAGGTGATTCCCCTTCTTTGATGTGGCGGTCAACGTTTTCTAGAACCACGATCGCATCATCAACCACCAGACCGATGGCGAGTACCATGGCGAGTAGGGTCATCAGGTTCCAAGAGAACCCCATCATTTGCATCACCATCGCAACACCAATCAGTGAAAGCGGGATGGTTATAATCGGGATCAGTACCGCACGTAGTGAGCCCAAGAACAGGGTGATCACCACCAGAACGATCAGCGCAGCTTCTACGATGGTTTTAATAACTTCGTGGATCGATTCGTTGATTGCAACCGTTGAGTCATACAGCACGTTCATCTTGATGTTGCTTGGCATGTTCTTCTGCAATTCTGGCAACATGTCGAGCACATCTTTCGCGATATTGATTGGGTTAGCACTTGGCGCAGCATTGATAGCCGCTACCACAGCTTCACGGCCATTGGCGCTAGCGCGATAGGTATCATGGCTTTTAGCTAAGGTGACTTTGGCGATATCACCAAGACGCGTCACATTACCTTTTTCGGCTTTAACCACTAGATTTTCTAGCTCATCTACCGTGGAGACCTGAGTATCGGCACTGCCGTTATAGAGAACAAACTCTCCTGTGGCTTGGCCGGTGGCCGACTGATAGTTGTTGGCATTGAGAATGCTCATCACATCAGTCGCGGACATATTAAGTGCCGCCATTTTTGCAGGATCAAGCCAGACGCGCAGTGCGTATTTCATACCGCCGTACAGATCGATACTCGACACACCATTAACGGCGTAAAGCTGTGGATTAACCACGCGCTCTAGGTAGTCAGTGATCTGGCTAGAAGCCAGCTCTTCACTGGTGAAACCGATGTAAAGTACCGCAGTCGTTGAACCAGTCGACATGGTTACGGTTGGGTCTTCCGACTCTTTAGGAAGCTGAGAACGAACTGAGTTGGTTTTAGCCAAAACATCCGACAACGCCGCGTTAGGATCGGTGTTGAGCTTCATGGTTACCGTTATCGTTGAGCGGCCGAGTACCGACTGTGAGGTCATGTAATCTATGTTATCCGCTTGCGCGACCGCTTGTTCCAAGGGCTGAGTGATAAAGCCTTGGACGAGGTCGGCACTTGCACCATAGTAACTGGTGGTTACCGTCACAACGGTATTGGTCATTTCAGGGTATTCGCGCACCTGCATTTTGAACACGGCTTGTAAACCAAGCAGAACGATCAAAAAGCTGATGGATACCGCTAAAACTGGACGTTTTATAAAAACATCAGTAAAGCGCATGATGCCTCCGCTTACAGCATTGGGGTTTCAGCTGGTGGTGTAGTTGCATCGCTCTCGACAACACGAACTTTTGCACCATTACTTAGACGAACTTGACCTGTAGTCACCACGACATCGCCCGGTTTTACGCCTTCAAGAATGTGAGCAATAGACTTAGTGCGCTCACCCACTTTCACCACATGTTGCTGCACACGTTTTTCACCGTTTTCTTCGGTGATTACATACACATTATCGCCGTAGAGTGTGTAAGTAATGGCGGTTTGTGGCAGGGTGACTTGGTTGTCTAGCTTAGGCAGGATGATGTTGGCACGAGCAAACATACCACTACGTAGTTTGCCATCACTATTTGGGATATCGGCTTGTACTTGGATTAGGCCGCTTTGCACGCTGACGGCGGGTTCAATCGCGGAGATGGAACCTTTAAATGAGGTTTGTGGGTAAGCATCGACAAAAATATCGACTTCCTGATTCAGTGAAATACGCGAAATATCGGTTTGTGGAACAGTAAAACGTAAGCGCATCACACTGGTATCTTCTAAACGTACAATATCGGTACCAGGTTGCAGGTATTGGCCTAAAAACACATTACGAATACCGATCACACCAGAAAAAGGGGCTTTGATTTCACGGCGAGCAATAGTCGCTTTCAGGCTTTCAATATCTGCAGCTAATGCGTAGTAGTTCGCTCCTGCTTCATCGTAAGACTCTTTTGAGATAGAGCCTTTTGCAAATAGGCCTTTGTAACGCTCATATTTGGCTTTGGCGGCAGGTAGGCGAGCTTCTGAACTTTTTAGATTCGCTTTCTCTACTGCGGAATCGAGTAGAACCAGAGGTTGATCTTTGGCCACTTGTGTACCCGATTCAAAAGTGATTTGATCAATAACCCCTGAGGTTTCCGTGGTTAATGTCACTCCTTGATTCGGTTCTATGAAACCAATGGCTTCGATAACCGGAACCCAATCGACAGGATTTACGGTGGTCACAGTTACCGGAAATTCTGGCTCAGGGCGATTGGCGAGGTACTCGGCAATTTTCTTTTGTTTGAAAAGATTGAAGCCTATCACGCTGCCGAAAAGCAGGATGGCGATAAGCAACATAAAAAATGTCCACTTTTTCATTCTGGTGCGAACTCCAAATTAGTGTTGAGTAATTGCATCTCAACTGGCTTGAATCATCGCATCGAGAGTTGAATCATCCAGTTGATAAAAACCTAAAGCGTATTGACGAGCAAGAGTGACCGCGGTTTCAAAACTCAGCGCAGAGAGAAGACAATTACCGAGAGGTTTGAAAAGTCTCTGCAGCTTTCCTTGGTCGAATAGTCATTCGAATTTGGCAAACATTGTCCACTCTAGTTCCCTTACATTGCAACAAGTTGTTGTTGGTAAATACCCATACTGCGCTCGATTGCTAATAATGTCACGGCAAGGAGCGAACCAACATCCAAATATTAAATCGTATAGTGCGGAAGCGTTCTTGTAAGTAGACGTTATCCAAAATGTTGGCCTGTATGACATCCGTAATTTGTTAACTGACATGCAGCTAGCTGGTGAGCTTTATCGCGGAATATTTCTCGACCAATGAACGGCTGGTCATTATAGCGGCTAATCCCCCCTATTATGCAATACACTTGTGCAGTAAATTTTTGTAAAGGCAGTTTCTTTATTGGTAATCCGCTGTCAGAGGATTATTATTGGCGGTTGAATTAAGAGGACTGAGTGCATCATGAAGCTGAACCCAAAACAAGATGAAGCCGTCAAATTCGTCTCCGGCCCCTGTTTAGTATTGGCGGGCGCTGGTTCTGGCAAAACTCGAGTGATCACCAATAAAATTGCTTATTTGGTTCAGCAGTGTGGTTATAAAGCACGCAATATTGCAGCGGTGACGTTTACCAATAAAGCAGCACGCGAGATGAAAGAGCGCGTTGCTCAAACGTTGGGGAGAGGGGAATCTCGTGGCTTAATGGTGTCCACCTTTCATACCCTTGGTTTAAATATCATTCGCCGTGAGTTTAAAGCGTTAGGTCTAAAAGCGGGCTTTTCACTGTTTGACGATCAAGATCAGTTAGCGCTACTTAAAGAATTAACTGAAAAGCAGCTTGATGGTGATAAAGATTTGCTACGTTCGTTACTTAGTGCCATCTCCAACTGGAAAAATGACATGCTGACACCTATACAAGCCAAAGCGATGGCAAAAGGTGAACAGCAGCAGCTCTTTGCACATTGCTTTGAACTCTACCAAAAACAGATGCAGTCTTATAATGCACTCGATTTCGATGATTTAATTTTGTTACCCGTGCTGTTACTGCGTGGCAATGAAGAGGTACGCCAACGTTGGCAAAATCGTATTCGTTATCTGTTGGTGGACGAATATCAAGATACCAATACTAGTCAGTATGAGTTGGTGAAGCTTCTGGTTGGGGAGCGTGGCCGCTTGACCGTGGTAGGGGATGATGACCAGTCTATCTACTCATGGCGCGGTGCCAAGCCACAAAACTTGGTCTTGCTAGGTGAAGACTTTCCGAGTTTAAAGCTGATTAAGTTGGAGCAAAATTACCGTTCTACGAGCCGTATTTTGCGTGCGGCCAATATCTTGATTGCCAATAATCCTCATGTGTATCAAAAAGCACTATTTTCTGAGTTAGCCGAAGGCGAAAAACTTAAAGTTATTCTGGCTAACAATGAAGATCATGAAGCAGAGCGAGTGACCGCAGAGATCATCGCGCATAAGTTTCTTAATCGAACTGAGTATCGTGATTACGCGATCTTATACCGTGGTAATCATCAATCACGATTGATTGAAAAATCACTCACCCAAAATCGCGTGCCCTACAAACTATCTGGCGGTACTTCGTTTTTTGCACGTGCAGAAATTAAAGACATCATGGCTTACCTGCGAGTGTTGGTGAACCCAGATGATGACAATGCTTTTTTGCGCATTGTGAATACGCCAAAACGTGAAATTGGTCCGGCTACGCTTGAGAAACTGGGAAGCTACGCCAATATGCGTGGCAAAAGCCTGTTTGCTGCGAGTTTTGAACTTGGCTTAGAACAGCATTTAAGCGGGCGAGGATTAGACAACTTACGCCGCTTCACTGAATGGTTGGTGGCGATTGCTGATAATGCTGAGCGTGGTAACACGGTGGAAGCCGTACGCGCGTTGGTGCGCGATATTCGTTATGAAGATTGGTTGTATGAGACCTCTTCCAGTCCGAAAGCGGCCGAAATGCGCATGAAAAACGTCTCTGATCTTTATTCATGGATCGTAGCTGATTTGGAAGGTGACAATCCAGATCAAGAAGAGAAATCACTAAAAGAAGTGGTACAGCGTTTAACCTTACGTGACATGATGGAACGTGGTGAAGAAAACGATGACAGCGATGCGGTACAACTGATGACACTGCACGCTTCAAAGGGCTTAGAATTTCCGTACGTGTATTTGATTGGAGCTGAAGAGGGCATTTTGCCGCATCAAACCAGCATTGATGAAGAAAATGTCGAAGAAGAGCGGCGTTTAATGTACGTTGGGATCACCCGAGCGCAACGGGAATTAACTTTTATAGTGTGTAAAGAACGTCGTCAATTCGGTGAGCTTATCAAGCCTTTGCAAAGTCGCTTTTTGGATGAGTTACCCCAAGATGATATTGAATGGGAAATAAAGAAAAAGCCTGTAACTCAAGAAGAACGTATGACGAAAGGGCAAGCACATATCGCCAATTTACGAGCGATGTTTAAGAAGTAAAGCGTAAAAAAGGGCTTGTTGATACAAGCCCTTTTTCATTATCTGCTGAGTAAATTACAAACCTGCTGTCATATGCTCAATAGCTGCAACAATCTCATCCTCAGAACAGTCCATACAGGTGCCTTTAGGAGGCATAGCATTGAAGCCATTCAGGGCGTGATTTTTCAGAACATCTTTACCTTGAGCGATACGTGGTCCCCAATCAGCAGCATTCCCTGTCTTGGGTGCCCCAGAGATCCCTGCTGAGTGACAGGCGGTACAGAAAGTACCATAAACAGTGGCACCATCACGAGGGCCTGTGGGGGCTGCTTGAGCTGGTTCACTACCGGCAAGATAGACATTGCCGACAGGTTTAATGCGTTCAACGATGGCATTTTTTTCGGCATCAGTAGTGGCAAACGCTGCGGTAGAAAATGTTAGAGCAGCGAACAGTACGCTTAAGAGTGATCGAGACATATCCATTAACTCACTTTACATTCCGAAGGTAAGTGCTGCTTACCTATTATTTTTAGAGTGATTCAATTTAACTCACGGTAACCGCTGTTAAATCAATGTAAATTTTGGGTAATTATATCCCGATAAGTTGTTGCAACAAACAACAAGTTGCGATCTTCCGGCGGTGAGTCACATCCTTTACAAGGGAATAGTAGCAAGCATCTGATGAAAAAGGCGTCAAACAGTAAAAAAAGTAAAAAAAGTACTAGACGCCCTAATGTGATATACGTATTATTCCACTCCGCCGATAGGGCATGCGCCCGTAGCTCAGCTGGATAGAGCGTTGGCCTCCGGAGCCAAAGGTCGAAGGTTCAAATCCTTTCGGGCGCGCCATTTCGCCCGGGGAATATCGGTAAAGAATTTCAGTGGTGGCTATAGCTCAGTTGGTAGAGCCCCGGATTGTGATTCCGGTTGTCGTGGGTTCGAGTCCCATTAGCCACCCCATTTATTTCGGTGATATTTGATTATCTCCAGTCTTAAGATCAGCTTCTTAAGCAAAACAAAGTCGGTGAATAGCGCAGTTTGGTAGCGCATCTGGTTTGGGACCAGAGGGTCGGGGGTTCGAATCCCTCTTCACCGACCACTTATTGAAAGACTAGGCGGTTAGCGTGGTCTGAAATAACAGCAGACAAGCGGTTATTACAAGTTTCAGTGGTGGCTATAGCTCAGTTGGTAGAGCCCCGGATTGTGATTCCGGTTGTCGTGGGTTCGAGTCCCATTAGCCACCCCATTTATTTTGGTGATATTTGATTATCTCCAGTCTTAAGGCCTGTTTCTTAAGCAAAACAAGTCGGTGAATAGCGCAGTTTGGTAGCGCATCTGGTTTGGGACCAGAGGGTCGGGGGTTCGAATCCCTCTTCACCGACCACTCTTCAAAGCCTCAGCAAACGCTGAGGCTTTTTTCATTTCTATTTCTATCAACTTTACCTACATCTAGAACAGCACCAATGACGAGTTGATATCGCTATCGCTCAGGTGATCCTTCCTACCTTTAATTTCTACTTTGTGGAATGTTCATAATGAAATTGCGATCTTATTGGCAATTCATGCTTCTTTCTCGTCAAAGGTTGGTTATCTGCGACTAAAGTTATTGGGGAACTATATTGGTTTGAGCTTTTTTGCGTTATTTATGTTGGTTCCTACGGGTTTTTGTTGGTTTTAATCACTACCTATTATGCCTTGAGCTAGATAAATACTTTGCCTTTGGTGTGTTTTGCTTGATGGTTGTTTATTTATTGTTAATTTTCGGTTTTTCTTATAACGATAAAATATGCAATGGTCTTTTTATCTCCTGTTAAAAACCAGAAGTTCTGTAGCAACAAATATCAAGCTTATAGCGTTATTGGCGTTAATATTAAAATGGTAAGACAAATAAAATATGTGAATTTATTGCATATTGAACAACATTTAGAAATCGTTTCTGCTTGATGGCGAATTTTTATCCTCTCTTTGTTGCTTTTGTGTGAAAGATTTGCCAAATTGAGAACCTTATAAATTGTCAGAATATTGTTCTGATTGGAATGGATGCAAAATGTACAATCAGCCGTGTTTTTTGGCTGGTGTACTTCAGACAGGGCAGGGTGCTGCCTCAGCGGTAGAGGTCTGATGGAATGTCACTTTTAGAAGTCAAAAATCTTAGAATTGAGTACCCTTCTCGTCATGGGGTGCACGCTGCGGTGAAATCGCTCACTTTAGATATTCAGCGTGGTGAAATCGTCGGTGTGGTGGGGGAGTCGGGGGCCGGAAAATCCACAGTGGGTAATGCGGTGATTGATTTGCTCAGCCCCCCCGGAACCATTGCCGGCGGTGAGGTTTATTTAAATGGCGAGAAAATTTCGGGTTTATCGCCACAAGCCATGCGTGAAGTACGTGGTAGTAAAATTGGTTTTATTTTCCAAGATCCGATGACTTCACTGAATCCACTGTTTACTGTTGAGCATCAGCTAACTGAGACGATTCATGCCAACATGCAGGTGAGTACGGAAGAGGCGTATCAGCGTGCTTTGTCGCTGATGAAGCAAGTGGGCATTCCACAGCCCGAAAATCGTCTTAAACAGTACCCCCACCAATTTTCGGGTGGTATGCGCCAACGTGTGGTGATTGCGATTGCTCTTGCCGGTGAACCGGATCTGATCATCGCTGATGAACCAACCACAGCACTGGATGTGTCGATTCAAGACCAGATCCTAAATCTGATTCGCGAACTGTGTAAGAAGAATAATGTGGGTTGTATGTTGGTTACCCATGATATGGGGGTGGTTTCTAACGTTACTGATCGCGTTGCGGTGATGTACCGTGGTGATTTGGTGGAGTTTGGCCCGACAGCTAAAGTACTTGGTACGCCGGAGCACCCATATACGCGCAGCTTAATTTCTGCCGTTCCTCGTTCTGATCGCAAGCTCGACCGCTTTCCTTTAGTGAGCTATATCGAAGAAGCGAAAGAGCTGAAGCCGTTTGATGTGAAAAATCACTGGTTAGGGCAAAGCCAAGATCACCGTAAATACAGCGGCCCACTGTTGAAAGTGGAAAATGTAAATCTACGTTTTGTGACCAAAGATTCTCTCTTTGAACGTCGTCGCGAGTATGTGCAAGCCTCAAATAACGTCAGTTTCGAAGTGCACGAAGGGGAAACCTTTGGCTTGGTGGGAGAATCAGGCTCTGGTAAATCGACTATTGCTCGTGTGATTGCGGGGTTATACCAACCCAATGATGGTCGCGTGACTTTTGAAGGTATTGATTTAACCGCACTGAAATCAGAGCATGAACGCCGCCCACTACGTCGCCAAATGCAGATGGTGTTCCAAAACCCGTACACCTCGATGAACCCACGGATGAAGATTTTTGACATCATCGCAGAGCCGATCCGCTTTCATAAATTGACTCGCAGCGAGAGCGAAACCCGACAAATCGTCAATGATCTGCTTGAGCACGTAGGGTTAGGCAAGATGGCGGGTTTGAAGTATCCCCACGAATTCTCCGGTGGTCAGCGTCAGCGTATCTCCATTGCGCGCGCGCTTGCCACGCGTCCACGCCTGCTGATTTGTGATGAACCTACCTCGGCACTGGATGTGTCGGTGCAGGCGCAAATCCTGAATTTGCTTAAAGATCTGCAAGATGAGCTCAATCTGACTATGCTGTTTATCAGCCATGATTTACCCGTAATCCGCCAGATGTGCGATCGCGTTGGGGTCATGCAGATGGGGACGTTGCTAGAGGTAGCCCCCACCGAGCAGCTATTTACGGCTCCACAACACGAATACAGCAAGAAACTGATTTCCTTAATGCCTGAATTTACAGGCTTACGCGAAAGCACTACGGCAGCATAGCCGTTAATCATGGACCAACTTTCCAGTTGGCGATTGTTACAAAAGCAAATACAACAAACTAGGGATCTGGATTCCCGCATAAGGAGTTATGCAATGAAAACCATGAAAAACAAACTGGCGTTGGCTTTGATAGCGGCTGGCTTGAGTTTTGGTGTGATGGCGGCGGATATTACCGTGGCTTATGACGCTGACCCAGTCTCAATGGACCCACATGAGCAGCTATCTGGGGCAACTCTGCAACTGTCACACATGGTCTTTGATCCACTGATTCGCTTTACACAAAAAATGGAATTTGAACCTCGCTTGGCTGAGTCTTGGCAGCGTGTGGATAACGAAACTATGCGCTTCACGCTACGCAAAGGGGTGAAGTTCCATTCAGGCAACGATTTTACGGCTGACGATGTGGTATGGACGTTCAATCGTTTGAAAGAATCGGCTGACTTCAAAGGGATTTTCGAGCCTCTGGTGTCTCTCACCAAGGTGGATGATTACACCATTGAAATCAAAACGGCGGGCACTTATCCCCTGATCGAAAACGTGGCGACTTACATCTTCCCGATGGACAGCAAGTTCTATACGGGTAAAACCGCGGACGGCAAAGATAAAGCCGAAATCGTTAAGCATGGTAACTCTTACGCTTCTGAGCACATCTCTGGCACTGGCCCATTTATGGTAACTGGGCGTGAGCAAGGCGTTAAGATGGAATTCCAGCGCAACCCTAATTACTGGGATAAAGCCTCAAAAGGTAACGTGGACAAGTTGACGCTCGCCGTGATTAAAGAAGATGCCACTCGTGTTGCGGCGCTATTGTCTGGCGGCGTTGATATGATTGCCCCTGTTGCTCCTAACGATTATCAACGCATTAAAGATGCGAAGGGCGTGGATCTGTTCACCATGCCGGGTACACGTTTGATCACTTTCCAAATGAACCAAAACAGCAACCCTGCGCTGAAAGATGTGCGTGTCCGTCAAGCGATCGTTTATGCGATCAATAACGCAGGGATAGTGGACAAAGTGATGAAGGGGGCTGCCACTACGGCTGCGCAGCAAAGCCCTGTTGGTTATGCCGGTTATAACGAAAACCTGAAACCACGCTTTGACCTGAATAAAGCCAAAGAACTGATGAAAGAAGCGGGTTATGAGAAGGGCTTCAACCTAACCATGATCGCGCCCAACAACCGTTACGTGAACGATGAGAAGATCGCACAAGCGGCATCGGCGATGTTGTCAAAAATCGGCATTAAAGTTGACCTGAAAACCATGCCAAAAGCGCAATACTGGCCTGAGTTTGATAAGTGTGCGGCAGACATGCTGATGATTGGTTGGCACCCAGATACTGAAGACTCAGCGAACTTCACCGAGTTCCTGACCATGACGCGTGATGAGAAAACGGGTAAAGGCCAATACAACTGTGGTTACTACTCGAATGCGGAAGTGGATAAGCTAGTTCACCAAGCGAACGAAGAAACGGATCTGGAAAAACGTAGCACCATGCTGAAGAAAGTTGAGGAGATCTTGTACAACGAAGCGGCGTTTGTACCTCTTCACTTCCAAGATCCATCATGGGCAGCCAAACATACGGTTGATATCGCACCGATCATTAACGGTATGGACTTCCCATACTTTGGCGACCTAGTGGTAAAAGAGTAAGTGTAAATAGCTCCTCTCTGCGGGTATTTGCCCGCTGAGAACGCTGTCGGGTACTTTGCTTTGTTTCAGTTGGGCAAAGTACCCTTTTTAAAACTGAAAATTTTTGGCGCTGTACTGCGCGCACAGATTCACATGGAAAGTTAAGGGGCAAGGAATGTTTTCGTTTCTGGTCAAGCGCCTATATCAGGCACTGATAGTGATGTTTGTGATCAGTTTGGTGGCGTTTGCCATTCAGGATAATCTGGGTGACCCGCTACGTGAGCTTGTTGGTCAGTCAGTTTCGGAAGCGGAGCGCCAAGCGCTGCGTGACAAACTTGGCCTCAATGATCCTTTTATCACCAAATATACTCGTTTTGTTACCGCAGCTGTGCAGGGTGACTTAGGGACTTCCTATTATTTCAAGCGCCCTGCGCTAGAAGTGATTTTCGATAAGCTGGTGGCCACACTAGAGTTAGTGTTTGGTGCCACACTGATCATCATTGTCTTTTCGATCCCGCTCGGGGTGTACTCAGCCATTCATCCGAAAAGCCTGTTTACCAAAATAGTGATGGCGGGCAGTAGTATTGGTATCTCCATTCCGGTGTTTTTAACTGCGATCATGCTGATGTATGTATTTTCGATTGAGCTGGGTTGGTTGCCCTCATATGGGCGTGGAGAAACGCTGAATTTATTGGGCTGGGAATCGGGCTTTTTTACGATTGATGGCTTACGCCACCTCGTTCTGCCTTCGATTGCACTTGCCTCCATCATGTTGCCGCTGTTCATTCGCTTGGTGCGCTCGGAAATGCTTGAGGTATTGAGCTCGGAATACATTAAATTTGCTCAAGCCAAAGGTTTGCCACTTAACAAAATCTACTACCAACATGCGTTGAAAAACACCATGTTGCCAGTATTGACCGTCGGTGGGGTGCAAATCGGTACTATGGTGGCGTACACCATTTTGACCGAAACTGTATTCCAATGGCCGGGCACGGGGTTTCTATTTTTAGAGGCGGTGAACCGTGTTGATACGCCGCTTATTACGGCTTACGTTATTTTTGTTGGGCTGATCTTTGTTGTCACCAACACCATAGTTGATCTCTTGTATGGTCTGATTAACCCGACCGTCAATCTCACTGGCAAAGGAGCATAACCATGAGTGCAGTATCTACCGCTCCTTCACGCTGGGAGCGCTTTAAGCAGTCGGATTTTCTGTATTATTTCTTACGCGACAAAGTGGCAATGAGCAGCTTTGCGGTGTTTATGTTGTTTGTGATTGTCGCGATCAGCTCACCGTGGATTGCCCCGACTAACCCGTATGATCTCTCTTCGATTGATATTATGGATGCAGAATTACCTCCATCATGGATGGAAGGGGGCAATGAGCATTTTCTGTTAGGAACCGATGAACAGGGGCGCGACATCTTTTCGACCATTCTGTATGGCTCTCGCCTGTCGCTGACCATTGGCTTCTTGGCGGTGGGCTTACAGCTGGCATTAGGTATCGTCATTGGTCTTTCTGCGGGCTATTTTGGCGGACGGATTGATAGCTTCTTGATGCGTTTTGCGGATATTCAGCTCTCATTCTCGACCATGATGGTGGCCATTATTGTCTCGGCAATTTTTAAAGCCAGCTTTGGTGGTGAATTTTTCAGCCAATATGCAGTGGTGATGCTGGTGGTGATCATCGGTGTTGCTGAATGGCCACAATACGCACGGACGGTGCGCGCTTCTGTACTTGCTGAGAAGAAAAAAGAGTATGTGGAAGCAGCACGCGTGATGGGTTTTAAAGCACCACGCATTATGTTCCGCCATATTCTGCCCAACTGTTTGTCGCCGATCTTGGTGATTTCAACGGTACAAGTGGCAAACGCGATCATGTCAGAGGCGGCACTCTCCTTTCTTGGCTTAGGGTTACCGGTCGATCAACCTTCACTAGGTTCGCTGATCAGCATTGGCTTTACCTACATTTTCTCAGGTGCATGGTGGATCACGGCATTCCCCGGTATTGTGCTGGTATTGTTGGTGTTAGTGATTAATCTACTCGGTGATTGGTTGCGTGATGTGTTCAACCCGAAAATTTACAAAGGGTAAGCAAATCTGATTGATTTGCTTCACAAACTCTCCATAAACTAAGGGCCGTATTTGAATGCGGCTCTTTTTTTGCATTTATTTTTGTTATACCGGATCCCAATAAGTGTTCGACGCAGGATGAAATTGCCTCACTCGAACCCTGATTTCAGTCACAGAGAATTAAGGAGACAAGCGGATGCCGAAATGGATTCTATGCTGCAACCTCAGTGTGGCTTTGCTGTTGCTCACTCCGCTGGCTTCTGCGGCGAACAGCGAGTATTTGTGTGATGCACAACAAGCGGCCGTTAACCAACTGCCGGTGTTAGATGCGACTTGTCCAATTGGTGATGGCTTATGGGGCAAAAAGCCCAAGCGGGGAGATTCCCTGTTCTGGATCCAGTGCGGCATGCTAAGTAAGCCGATGTCCCTCTCGACGGTTAAAGTTATTTACCAGCATATTTCGACCGACATTTGGGTCAAACCAGAGCCGAATGGTTCACGTTGCTTGATTGGCCCCTACAGCGATTTCTCGCTCGCAAGTAAAGAGCTGAAAAAGGTCAAAAAACTGGCCACGTTTGAGCAAGCATTCATCCGTCAAGT
>JBOFIW010000438.1:0-3416 GCA_051650365.1 Vibrio sp.
TGGCGCAAAACGATCAGTCCGAATTAGAGCTGTTTATTGAGATTCAACGCGACTCGCTGCTGCATCACATCCAAGCGGATATTTTGCATCTGCAAGAGCATCAAGACGATGCCAAGTTTGCCAGCAGCGGCCATAAACCCAGCATTGCCGCGCAGGATGATTCCCTGCAGATTGCCTTGTGTCACAGCCCGATTCGTGAAGTGGAAGTGCTGCACGACCGATTGCTGGCCGAGTTTGAGCGTGACCCTGGCCTGAAACCGCGCGATGTGATTGTGATGGTGCCGGACATTAACGCCTACGCGCCTTATATTCAGGCGGTGTTTGGCAACGCGCCCGGCGAGCGTTTTATTCCGTTTTCAATTTCCGATCGCAGTGCCGATCAAGAAAGCCCGATCTTAACCGCCTTCTTGCAGCTGTTAGCGCTGCCGCAATCGCGCTGTCTGGCGTCTGAATTGCTTGAGCTACTTGAAACCCCGGCGATTATGGCGCGGTTTGCGATTGATGAAGAAGAGTTTGCAACTGCCAAACGTTGGGTCGAAGAAGCCGGCATTCGTTGGGGGCTAAATAGCGACACGGGTGCGGAGTTTGAACTGCCCGCCAGTGAACAAAATACGTGGCAGTTTGGCATTGAACGTATGTTACTGGGTTACGCCATGCCGGCTGAAGCGGGGTTGTATGAGCTTGGCGGCCAGTGGCTTGCCCCCTATAACCAAGTGCAAGGTATGAGCGCTGAGTTGGCGGGTAAGCTCGCACACTTTGTGGAAACGCTCAGCGAGCTGCGTAGCCAACTGGCGCAAACTCAAAGCATGGAGCAGTGGCGTTATTGGCTCAACGAGCTGTTGGAGCGCTGTTTTAGTGTCGATCTGCAAGGTGAGCTGGCGCTGAAAACCATCCGCGATAGTTTGGTGAACCTCAAACAGCAGCTGGCTGATGCGGGCTACCAACAAGCGATTTCACCGGCCATTATTCGCCAAGTGCTGACCAATAAACTCTCCGGAACTCGTATTAGCCAACGCTTTTTAGCGGGACAAGTGAACTTTTGTACCCTGATGCCGATGCGTTCGATCCCGTTTCGCCGAGTGTGTCTGCTGGGCATGAATGATGGCGTTTATCCACCCAATGAAATGGTGGAAGGGTTTGACCTGCGCAATGTGCAGCGCCGAGTCGGCGACCGTTCGCGGCGTGAAGAGTCGCGCTACCTGTTCCTCGAAGCATTGTTGTCAGCCAAAGAGCAGCTGTATATCAGCTATGTCGGCCGCTCGATTCAAGATAACAGCGAGCGCGTGCCTTCGGTGCTGGTCAGTGAGCTTTTGGAATATTGTGAGCAGAACTACTGCTTGGCAGGTGATGAACATTTAGAAAGTGATGATTCTGGACGCCGTTTGGTGAAGCACTTAACCACCCAGTATCCTATGGTGCCGTTCAGCCCGCAGGCGTTTATCGCTGGCAGTTTTGCCCGTGAATGGCTGCCTGCCGCGCGCCGCCAAGGGCAGAGTAGCGCCGATTTTCTCACCCCACTGAGTGATTATCTGCTCGAAGTGAGTTGGCCGATGGAGTTGGATCTGGTCGAGCTGCAACGTTTTTGGCGCCTGCCAGTTGAGTATTTCTTCAAACGCCGCTTGAAAGTCAGCTTTGAGCCGCCGCTTGCCGTGCTGGAAGATGATGAGCCGTTTGCTTTGGATGGATTGAGCGCTTATCAGCTGCGTGATGAGTTAGTGGAAAATCTACTGACTTGCCGCGATGGCGCAGAGCGCGACCAAGTGGTGGCGCAGTTTGCTAAGCAGCAACGGGCACAAGGCAAGTTACCGGTGGCGGCGTTTGGCGATCTTGAATTGGCGCAAAGTGCTCAGCAAGCCTTGGCACTGGCGGAAAAAATTGGCTTTTTGTGTCACCAACCACTGGAAGATGAAGAGATTGATCTGCGTTTGCAGCCATTTGCCGATGGTCGAGAAGTCTTACTACGTGGTTGGCTCGTGAAGCGTTATCAATCTGGCTTGGTGCGTGCGCGCAGTGGCGCGATTCGCTCGGAAGATTTATTAGCCGCATGGATTGATCATCTCTGCTTGGCGGCGAGCGGCAAAGCCGTCACGACCCATTTGATTGGTTATGAGCGCAAAGAAGGGGTGCAGCACCAAATGCTGCCGCCACTCAATGACGCGCAGCAAGCCAAGGCGCTACTGAGTGAACTGGTCGCGCTGTTTTGCCAAGGGATGAACCAGCCTTTGGCTTATTTCCCGAAAACGGCGTTGGCTTGTATTGAGGCCGGATTTTCGCGTGGAAAATGGCAGGAAGATGAAGAGAAGTCCTACAAAAAAATGGCGGACACCTTCAACGATAGTTTTTACATCAAGGGTGAAGGCGGTAATCGCTACATCGCGCGTATTTGGCCGCAATGGAGTGATGAGCTGGCAAAAACGCTACGCCAATTGGCAATCACCGTGCTGCAAACACCGCGTTTGCAAGTACAAGATGCCGAACAGGCCTAACCATGAATAGATTATCAATGAATGAATTAGTAATGAGAGAAGCGTGGGAAGTGAGTGGCCGCCAGAAAATCATTATTGGTGTAGGGCGTTCGCTGTACGGCCACAGGTCAGAGGGACCTAAATTCTTGTGTAACAAATGAATTTGTTAACGTGCGCGCAGTGTAAAGCGCCGCCTTGGCTTGTGCCGTGAAGTGGATCCCATAAGCCCATACTCAATCACGGTTTTTAGTTTAATGCAGAGAAATATTCGTTTTAGCTCACATCTCTGTCATCGGTAGATAGAAGGATTAAGGCTGATGAGTGCCGATTCAAATAAGCTGGCTGTCACGCTTGATACGTTGTGTTTTCCCTTGCATGGAGCGCGGCTGATCGAAGCCTCGGCAGGTACCGGAAAAACCTACACCATTGCTGGGCTTTATCTGCGTCTGGTGCTTGGGCATGGCTGTGCGGAAACTCGTCATGTGCATCCGCTAAGCGTTGATCAAATTCTGGTGGTGACCTTTACCGAAGCGGCCACCGCAGAGCTGCGTGATCGTATTCGTCGCCGCTTGCACGATGCGCGCCTCGCCTTTGCTCGCGGTGCGAGTGAAGATTCGCTGCTTAGTTCCCTGCTGACTGAATTTACCGATCACAGCTTAGCCGTCTCTTTGCTGCTCAATGCCGAGCGGCAGATGGATGAAGCGGCCATTTTCACCATCCACGGTTTTTGCCAACGCATGCTGACACAAAATGCGTTTGAATCGGGCAGTCGCTTTGAAAATGAATTCGTCACCGATGAAAGTCGCCTCAAAGCCCAAGTGGTGGCCGATTATTGGCGTAGACAGTTCTATCCTTTGCCAATTTCACTCGCGAACGAAGTGCGCCGCTTATGGCCGGCACCTGCTGCACTGTTGGCTGAGATTGCAGGTTATCTTTCTGGGCCGCCAGTTA
>JBOFIW010000439.1:0-3803 GCA_051650365.1 Vibrio sp.
CAGGCTTGAGCTCACCACTTTGATAATCCGCCAGAAATGCCATCATCATACTGGATGGGAATGCCCAAGGTTGGCTGCCAAAATAACGAATATTAGTCACAGCGATTCCTGTCTCTTCTAGCACTTCTCGCGCAACACATTGCTCAAGCGTTTCTCCAACCTCAACAAATCCGGCAATCACGGTATACATACCATTGCGATGACGCGGGTGCTGCGCGAGCAAGATCTGCTTTTGTTTACGAACGGCAACGATAATACAGGGGAAAATGCGCGGATAGTGTAATGTTCGGCAATCGTGGCACTGCATCGCCAGTTGTTGGTGATTGAGATAATTACGCCCCCCACACTGCGGGCAGAAACGCATTGTCTGGCTCATATGCCCATACTGCACCGCTTTGCTCGCGGCAAGAAACAGGCCTTCTTCAACATCAAGCAATTCACGTAACGAGTTGAGTGGACGATCCTGATCAAGATCGGCGGCATTCAACCAATAGACGGGAAAGTTTTGGTAATGATCCACGAGGATCGCATGACTCGAAGGCAAATCCCACTGCTGTGCACTACCAAACGGGATCTGACCATCCACCAGCCACAGTTCGCTACCCGAAACCACACACCAATAAGCGTTCTTGCCGTCACTCTTTTCCACTCTGCTTCTCCTGATTGCTTGCAGTCAGATCATTTTACTGGCAATCTAAATTCACACCACAATTTGTCAGCACAAGAATTATTGTCTATAACTTTTTGTGAGGGCAGTAGTCATATCTTATTGATATCACTAAAAAGGCAAAAGAACGATCGTCAATAACGATCCGATCATGAGGACATGGTCATGCTAGGAAAACTCAAGAACATCCAAGATCAATGGGGTGGCTCAAACGATATCATTGATCACTGGTTGGAAAAACGACAGCACCTCATCGTTGAATACTGTAAGCTGGCGGCGCTGCAACCTTGTTCTACCAAAGCGGTAGTTTCAGAACTCCCCTCTCCACAGGCCTTGCTCTATTTTTGCCAAGAATTAGTGGACTACATCTCTGAAGGTCACTTCAAGATATACGATATGGTCATGAATAAATGGCAAGCCACTGGCTTTAAAGCAACAGATGAGATCAATCAGGTATACGCCAAAATTATCGCGACGACTGAGCCATTGCTAAACTTTAACGATCAGTACGCCACGGTCAGTGAGTATGATGAATTGCTCGATTTGGATCGCGATCTCTCAGAAGTTGGTGAAGTTCTCGAAGTACGATTTTCTCTAGAAGATCACTTAATTCAACTGATTGCGGATAGTCTTGCCGTACCGCCTGGCGCTTAGTAAATAAAAACTTACTACTGGGTTAGTTATTTCTAATGTGATGATGAGTTTCAAAGTTTAAAACACCAATAAAAAAGGCACCCTAAGGTGCCTTTTTTCATAGCTTGATGACTTACTCGTCGTCAGAAGAGAAACCTGCATTCAGCAGTGCAGCTAGGTTATCAGTGGCTTGTTCTGCCGATGGACCTTGCTGTTCTTGTGCACGTTTAGCTTGACGATCTTGGTGGTACGCAAAACCAGTACCAGCCGGGATCAGACGGCCAACGATTACGTTCTCTTTCAGACCGCGCAGATCGTCACGCTTACCAGATACCGCCGCTTCAGTTAGAACGCGAGTGGTTTCTTGGAACGATGCTGCCGAGATGAAGGACTCAGTCGCCAGAGATGCTTTGGTAATACCCAACAGCTCACGCTCGAAACGAGCTGGCTCTTTGCCTTCTTCAACCAGTTGACGGTTCGCGATCTTCACTTGTGAGTACTCAACCGTCTCGCCAGGCAAGAACTCTGAGTCGCCCGCGAAGGTGATCGTACACTTACGCAGCATTTGACGAACGATAGTCTCGATGTGCTTATCGTTAATCTTAACGCCTTGTAGACGGTAAACTTCCTGAACCTCGTTCGCGATGTAAGTGGTCACTGCATGGATACCACGCAGACGCAGGATATCATGTGGCGACTCTGGGCCGTCCGCAATCACATCACCACGCTCAATGCGCTCACCTTCAAACACGTTCAATTGACGATGTTTAGGGATCATCTCTTCGTAAGTGTCACCACTGTCACGAGTGATGATCAGACGACGCTTACCTTTGGTCTCTTTACCGAACGATACGGTACCTGAGTGCTCAGCCAGAATCGCAGGTTCTTTAGGCTTACGAGCTTCGAACAGGTCAGCA
Source organism: Vibrio sp. (assembly GCA_051650365.1). Lineage (GTDB taxonomy): Bacteria > Pseudomonadota > Gammaproteobacteria > Enterobacterales > Vibrionaceae > Vibrio. The sequence goes on from JBOFIW010000439.1 coordinate 2,218, forward strand.
ACGCGTGGCAGACCACCGGTGATGTCCTTGTTACCGCCAGACTTCTGAGGAATACGAGCCAGTGTATCACCCACATTCACTTCAGCGCCGTCGTCCAAGTTCACAATCGCTTTACCTGGCAGGAAGTATTGAGCTGGCATGTCAGTACCTGGGATCAGGACATCTTTACCATTTGCGTCAATCAGCTTAATCGCTGGACGCATGTCTTTACCTGCTGCAGGACGCGCTGCGGCTTCAGTCACTTCACTTGAAGACAGACCCGTCAGATCGTCAGTTTGACGAGAAACGGTTACGCCATCGATCATATCCACAAACTGTACGCGACCTGCCACTTCAGTGATGATTGGCATGGTGTGCGCTTCCCAGTTTGCAACAGTTTCACCCGCTGCAACTGCATCGCTATCGGCTTTGCTCAGCATAGAGCCGTATGGCAGTTTGTGTTTCTCTTTGGTACGACCAAATTCGTCAATGATAGTCAGCTCAGAAGCACGAGACGTGATTACTAGCTTGCCATCTTTGTTGATTACGAACTTCGCGTTATGCAGCTTCACAGAGCCGTTGTTTTTCGCTTGGATGCTGTTTTCTGCTGCTGCTGTTGATGCCGCACCACCGATGTGGAACGTACGCATCGTCAGCTGTGTACCCGGCTCACCGATTGACTGTGCCGCGATAACACCGACCGCTTCACCTTGGTTCACCAAGTGACCACGAGCAAGGTCACGACCGTAACACTGTGCACAACAACCGAAGTCAGAATCACAAGTTACAACTGAACGTACTTGGATTTGGTCAACTGAGTTATCGTTGATCACCTTACACCACTTCTCATCAAGCAGCGTATTACGTGGGATCAGCACTTCTTCTGTACCTGGTTTGAGGATATCTTCCGCAACCACACGGCCCAGAGCTAGCTCAGTCAATGCAACTTTAACGTCACCACCTTCGATGTGTGGTGTCATCACCACGCCTTCTAAGGTGCCACAGTCGTGTTCAGTAACTACAACGTCTTGCGCAACGTCTACCAGACGACGAGTCAGGTAACCAGAGTTCGCCGTTTTCAGTGCCGTATCCGCCAGACCCTTACGAGCACCGTGCGTTGAGATAAAGTACTGAAGAACGTTTAGACCTTCTTTAAAGTTTGCCGTGATTGGCGTTTCGATGATCGAGCCATCTGGACGCGCCATCAGACCACGCATACCCGCCAACTGACGGATCTGCGCAGCAGAACCACGAGCACCTGAGTCGGCCATCATATAGATGCTGTTGAACGACTCTTGTTTTTCTTGTTCGCCTTGACGGTTGATCACCTGCTCAGAAGAGAGGTTTTCCATCATCGCTTTCGCTACGCGATCGTTGGTTGATGCCCAAATGTCGATCACTTTGTTGTAGCGTTCGCCAGCAGTAACCAGACCAGACTGGAACTGCTCTTGAATTTCGCGTACTTCTTCTTCCGCTTCAGCAATTTCAGTGTACTTAGCCGCTGGTACTACCATATCGTCGATACCAACCGATACACCAGACAGTGCCGCGTAAGCGAAACCGGTGTACATGATTTGGTCAGCGAAGATAACTGTGTCTTTCAGACC
>JBOFIW010000440.1:0-4311 GCA_051650365.1 Vibrio sp.
ATATCCAGCCATAAATAAACCAACAGGACCTGCGGTACATAAAACTAAATCTACCCAATCCAATGCTTTATCTGAAGCCGCTAATGGATCGCTTTCTCCTGTTAATGCTAACGCTTCATCTTCATTCATCGCAACTACAATGACATGATCACGTAAAAAGTCTTGCCAGAATTTAGGGTCATCCTGAATAACAAATTTTGTCCCTAGAGTTAATACAACAGGAACATCATATTTTTTTGCATATTCAATAGCACGCATTGTCGCTTCTGGCATTGGATCGCCTTCTTTACAACGAACTAAATAAGCCGTAATAACTAATGCTGAAGCACTAGCAAATATTTTTTCTGGAATACTATCTGGTTGTAATTGGTTCATCTGCCCTTCACTGATTGCGAAAGTACGTTCACCATCTTCGGTAATCAAAGCAAAACAGCGGCCGATTGCGCCTTCTACACCCTGTAAATAATTGAGATCCATACGACTAGAAGTGTTGCACAGATAACGATAGCCGTAGCTACCAATCTTAATATCTTGGCTCATCACACCCAATAACGTTGAGCGATCATCGGCTAATACTGAATAATTGTGCAGTGTATTCCCTATCGTCCCACCTGCGTATTCATTAGTAATTAGATACTGATCCTTTAATTCGTTATATAAAGCTTCAGCCGCTTGATCATTGATCACTAATGAGTGTCCCTTACTCAGACCGTAACGTTCGATCAAATCTGAATCCACCTTGGCCTCAATATCCACCAATGTTTGATCAATACCGATAATATGAGTGCGCGACATCTTCTTATTTTCTTGCGCTTGAATCACGAGAGGATCACGTGCGTGAACCGGAAAATAATGCTTAGATTTGCGTTGACCAGGAAATTTCATAAGGGTTACTTAGGGTCTAGGATGAAAGGAGCGCCGATTCTACCGCGCGCATTTTAGTGCAGCAACAAAGGAAAAAACAGCAAACGTTTGCATTGTAGGGATTTTATTTAACTCACTACCTTTAGCTCTTGGAGCGCAAGTGATTCAATGAGTTAGCAGCATTTGACTTAAGTCAGATGAAATGTGATTACCGTCTCGGATCTGTCCTCTAAAAATTCTTTCTGTTAGAATCCCCGTCCAAGTTCCTCAAGTGGTAGATAAGTGATGTCTGTAGAGCACAGCGCAAACAACCAAAAGAAAGTGATTGTCGGCATGTCTGGAGGGGTTGATTCCTCTGTTTCAGCCTATCTTCTCAAGCAACAGGGTTACCAAGTGGAAGGCCTGTTTATGAAAAACTGGGAAGAAGACGATAACGAAGAGTATTGTACTGCGGCGGAAGACCTTGCCGATGCTCAGGCGGTGTGTGACAAGCTCGGCATCCCACTTCATACCATTAACTTTGCAGCAGAATACTGGGATAACGTATTTGAATACTTCCTCGCTGAATATAAGGCGGGCCGTACCCCTAACCCAGATATTCTGTGTAATAAAGAAATCAAATTCAAAGCCTTCTTAGAATTTGCCGATGAAGTGCTGGATGCAGATTACATCGCTATGGGCCACTATGTGCGCCGCACTTTCCCGCAAAATGGCGAAAAGCCACAAATGCTGCGTGGGTTGGACAATAATAAAGATCAGAGTTACTTCCTTTATACACTGAGCCATGAGCAAGTTGCGCGTAGCCTATTCCCCGTTGGCGATCTCGAAAAACCAGAAGTACGCCGCATTGCGGAAGAACAAGGTTTAATCACGGCGAAGAAGAAAGATTCTACCGGCATCTGTTTTATTGGTGAGCGCAAATTTACTGACTTCTTATCTCGCTATTTGCCAGCCCAACCGGGTAAAATCGAAACCCCTGAAGGGAAAGTGATTGGTGAGCACCAAGGCTTGATGTACCACACACTCGGACAACGTAAAGGTCTGCACATTGGTGGTATGAAAGAGAGCAATGAACAGCCATGGTATGTGGCGGATAAAGATTTAAAACGCAATGTGCTAATTGCAGTACAAGGCGCGGATCATCCACTGCTCAAATCTCATGGCTTGGTCGCTGCGCAACTGCATTGGGTTGACCGTACGCCAATCACTGAACCTTTACGTTGCAGCGTGAAAACTCGTTATCGTCAAAGTGACATCGCTTGTACCATCATTCCCCTGGGTGATGACCGAATTAAAGTGATGTTTGATGAGCCGCAAGTGGCTGTAACGCCAGGACAATCCGCCGTGTTTTATCAAGGTGAAATCTGCCTTGGTGGCGGCATCATTGAAGAGCGCATTTAGAGTCAATTTTTAGGAGATTTACGTGGCTAACGCAATTTACGACCGTACCATCGCTTTCGCTGGCATTTGTCAGGCTGTGGCACTTGTACAACAAGTTGCCAAAAATGGTTACTGTGATTCTGATGCGTTTGAAACTTCGCTCAAAGCCATTACGTGTACTAATCCAAATAATACACTGGAAGTTTTCGGCCACGAACGTCAGATCAAGCTCGGTTTGGAGTGCTTAGTCAAAGGTATTGACAGCACTCCAACAGGCAGCGAAATCACTCGTTATCTGATTAGCCTAATGGCGCTTGAACGTAAGTTAAGTGGCCGTCGCGATGCCATGAGTCAACTTGGCGACCGCATTCAAATGATTGAGCGTCAGCTTGAACATTTTGACTTATTCGATGATCAAATGATCAGCAACCTCGCCAGTATCTACCTTGATGTGGTAAGCCCCATCGGCCCACGTATTCAAGTCACTGGCACACCATCCGTATTACAGCAAACCGCTAACCAACACAAAGTGCGCGCCCTACTCCTGTCAGGGCTCCGCTGCGCCGTATTGTGGCGTCAGGTTGGTGGACGCCGTCGTCACCTGATTTTCGGTCGCAAAAAGATGATCGAACAGGCGCAAATTTTGTTAGCGCGAATCTAAGTGATACAACCCACTCGAATTACTCACACCTTTAACTCAATATTCAGGAGAAGAACATGGAACTGTCAGCATTGACTGCTGTTTCACCGGTAGATGGCCGCTACGGAAGTAAAACGATTGCGTTACGCAGTATCTTCAGTGAGTTTGGTCTCCTAAAGTACCGTACTATCGTTGAAATTCGCTGGCTACAGAAGCTTGCCGCCACCGCTGAGATCGCAGAAGTGCCTGCATTCAGTGCCGAAGCGAATCAATTCCTTGATGAGATTGCTGCAAACTTCAATGAAACGGATGCACTGCGTATCAAAGAGATTGAACGCACGACCAACCACGATGTAAAAGCCGTGGAATACTTCCTGAAAGAGAAAGTTGCTGCGATGCCTGAGCTGCATGCAGTGAATGAGTTTATTCACTTTGCTTGTACTTCAGAAGACATCAACAACACTTCACATGCGTTGATGCTCAAAGAAGCGCGTGACACGGTTATCCTGCCTGAAATTCGCAACGTGATTGACGCGATTCGCAAACTAGCCGAAGAGTACCGCGATATTCCGCTGCTTTCTCGTACTCACGGTCAACCAGCCTCTCCATCTACTATGGGTAAAGAGATGGCAAACGTGGCATACCGTATGGAACGCCAATACAAGCAGATCGCTAACGTAGAAATCCTAGCCAAGATCAACGGTGCTGTGGGTAACTACAACGCACACCTTTCTGCCTACCCAACCGTGGATTGGCACAAATTCAGCGAAGAGTTCATCACTAAATCTCTGGGCGTAGATTGGAACCCGTACACCACGCAAATCGAACCACATGATTACATTGCGGAACTGTTTGAAGCGGTTGCGCGTTTTAACACCATCTTGATCGACTTTGACCGTGATGTTTGGGGCTACATTGCTCTGGGTCACTTCAAACAAAGAACCATCGCGGGTGAAATTGGTTCTTCTACCATGCCACACAAAGTCAACCCAATCGACTTTGAAAACTCAGAAGGTAACTTGGGTCTGGCGAACGCGGTATTTACCCATTTAGCGCAAAAACTGCCTATCTCTCGTTGGCAACGTGACCTAACAGATTCTACCGTACTGCGTAACCTCGGTGTGGGTGTCGGCTATGCCATCATCGCTTATACCTCAACCTTGAAAGGCATCAGTAAACTGGAAGTGAACCGTGATGCGCTGCTCGCTGAACTGGATCACAACTGGGAAGTTCTGGCTGAACCAATCCAAACCGTGATGCGCCGCTACGGCATTGAAAAACCTTATGAGAAGCTCAAAGAACTGACTCGTGGTAAGCGAGTAGATGGCGAAGCGATGCGTCAATTCATTGATGGTTTAGAACTGCCAGCGGAAGAGAAAACTCGCCTGAAAGCCATGACGCCAGCCAGCTACATTGGCTATGCGATT
>JBOFIW010000441.1:0-4089 GCA_051650365.1 Vibrio sp.
CCGCTCGGCTTGCTGCGTTTGGTAAAGATGGAAATCGCGTTGGTATTGGATCGCGTACCCCATCACATATTCGGCGATCAGGTGCCCAAAGATGCCTTTGACGTTGGTTAGCAGATAGTTTTTGCGCAATTTTGGGGCCATCAAGGTATCGACACCGGCATAAGCAGAATGCAGCCATTGCAAGTGTGGGAAGTCGTCCAAACAACGTGCGGCCATCGGTGGTGCGGCCAATAAAATCGTGGCTTGTGTGCGATCATCGGTGACGCTAAGGCCAGTGAGTTGGCGTTCAAGGATCAGCTCGCGGTAGTGTTCATCATGTTCAGTCAGAATATACAGCTGGTGGAAATTGTTCATAGGCGCGTCTTTTTTCCCTTATGGTTATCCAGTACACTTCCGCTGTCTTTTTCCGCAACGATTTGAAGTGACTATGTTACAAAACCCTCTACAGCTTCGTCTTGAGAAGTTTGAACCTTGGCAACAGATTACCTTTATGGCCTGTCTGTGTGAACGTATGTATCCGAATTACGCTATGTTCTGTGAGCACACGCAGTTTGCTGAGGCGCGTATCTACCGTGACATTCTCGACAGCGTGTGGGAATTGATGACGGTAAAAAATGCCAAAGTGAATTTTGAGCATCAGCTAGAAAAGCTCGAAGAGCTGATCCCAACTTCGGATGCATTTGATCTGTACGCCGTGTATCCCGCGATTGATGCCTGTGAAGGCTTGGCAACCCTGCTGCACGGTTTGCTGGATCGTGATGATTTAGCGGAATCTATGATCAAAGTGAGCCAGATTTCGGTACAAACCGTAGCACAACTGGAAGAAGCACAAATCGGTGAAGCCATCACCAACGATAACCAAAAAGAGAATGAAGCCGTGTGCGCCGAGTGGGATGTACAGTGGGCGATTTTCCGCCCGCTGCGTGAAGCGGTTGAGCGCGACATTGACCTCATCAAGGACCTGCGCAAAGAGCTGCGTGAAGAAGGGGTTAGCAATATCGGAGTGGAGTTGTAGTTCTCCCACGATTGCCAAGAGAAACGGGAGCGTAAGCTCCCGTTTGACTATTCCTCTTCGTCGCGGCTTTCGATCATGCGATGTTTACGTTTCCAATGTTCCCAACGTTCTGCCGCCAGTTGCTGCATATCCGTTGTGTGGTCCGCTTCATCAATAATCTCTTCGCCGAGTAGATGCTCGAAAATATCTTCCAAGGTCAGCAAACCTTGTACTGAGCCGTATTCATCAACCACCACCGAGAGCTGCAAGCGCTTTTGCATCATCTGATCAAAGGCTTTAGGCAGGCTAAAGGTATTGAGTAACACATGGATAGGGCGCATTACCTCACCAAGCGTGACTCCACCTTGGCCACTCTGTTTATGTTTAAACAGTTCAAGTCGATGTACAAAGCCGACAATATTGTCTTTCTCTTCGCTGTAAATCAGCGGACGTGAGAAAGGAGTATCACAGTGTTTCTCGAGGAATTGATCAATCGTCAGATTGCCAGAAACGCGGAACAGGACCGGACGCGGTGTCATTACTTGTGTCACGGGCACACTTTGAATTGCCAACAAGTTATTGAGCATTTTTGATTCGCCGGCAGCAAATTCGCCATTTTCGTTGGCTAGCATCGCCATCGCAGAGATCTCTTCACGTAGCTTGGGCGCTTCCACTTTGCGCGCTAAACGCTTAGTGATCTGCTCTGAGAACCAAACGAACGGCGTCAGCGCCCACACCATCCAGCGCAGCATTAAGGCGGCATTTGGTGCCAGTTCGCGCCAGTAAGTGGCCCCTATGGTTTTCGGTACGATCTCAGATAGCACCAAAATACCCAGAGTCAGCACCGCAGAGAACAGACCTAGCCATTGGCTACCAAACACCACGGCAGCTTGAGCACCAGCCGTTGCAGCACCTATGGTATGCGCAATCGTGTTTAGGGTGAGGATCGACGCAAGTGGGCGGTCGATATCCGCTTTTAACTCAGCCAAACGAGTGGCCGCAGGGTGGCCTTGTTGGCGCAGTTGGGCAAGATAACTTGGGGTAATACTCAGGAGCACCGCTTCCAATACTGAACAGATAAACGATACGCCAATCGCGACAGAAATATATATCGCAAGCAGAAACATAAAATTCCTTGGTTTTAGAATGCACGTTCAAACTCTTTTCTTCTCATTTGAGGTTGGCTGAATGCCAAGGTGGAATGAGAATATGAAGAAAATGCTTCGCCTGAAGGAGTCGAAAGTGCTTTTTTCAGTCACTAAATCAACTGAAATGACAGGCTTCCCAGTTGATTAGCCCTGATTAAATAAGGTCTTTACCTCTTAATTACAAGTAAACCTGTGGCTTGATTAGTAACAAATTGTGAGTCGTTACTCAGAATATGGTTAAAAGTACGTCATAAAGGCGAAAGTTGCGCGACAAACCTTTGCCAGAACGGGCATTTATGTTTTAGAGTGAGCTCGATTCGATAACCTATTGAGAAGGGAAACCTAAATGAACAAGACCCAATTGATCGACTTTATCGCAGAGAAAGCAGATCTAACGAAAGCGCAAGCGAAAGCAGCTCTAGAAGCGACTCTGGGTGCGGTTGAAGGTGCTTTGAAAGAAGGCGACCAAGTACAACTGATTGGTTTTGGTACATTCAAAGTTAATCATCGTTCTGCTCGTACTGGCCGTAACCCAAAAACCGGTGAAGAGATCAAAATTGCGGCAGCTAACGTTCCTGCATTCGTAGCAGGTAAAGCGCTGAAAGACGCGATCAAGTAATTGCTTTATACTACGCCGAGATAGAACATCTCGGCGTTTTTATTTATGAAGCAGCAGTCATCTTTTCTTCTTTTGCTCTCTGGCCTCTTGGCTGGGTGCTCTTCTACTCCCAACCCTAACCTTGAACAGATCAATCAATTTACCGGTGGTAAAACGATTGGCGATGCGACCAGTTTTTATTGGTATACCGAGCGTTTTCAAAAACCAAGCTCAGCTTCTGACTATGTGACTTCCGGCGATTACGGCAGCTATCAATCCAGTTATCACTGGGAGGAGGGACAGGTGCGTGAAATTCGTCGTGAAGGTGAGCATCTGGATGGTAAAAAATTGGTGCCATTTAGTGTACACATTCGTTTTAGCAAAGAGGGCGAAGCGGTGTACCAGCAGTATCGACTCGCCGGAAAAGTACTACCGATGAGTGAAGAGCAGTTGATGCATTATGTCCTGCAAGCCAACGCTGTTGCCGAGGCGACCAAAGAACAAGACAAGCAGGGATTAGAACTACTCCAAGGCTATTGGAATGGCAAAGTGTTTGAAACTTGTTCAGGTGCAGAGTACCAGCGTGTCGAGTTTAATCAAACCTTACCGAGTTTTGTGTTTAACCGCCTGGCATCGATCGAAAGCTATGTGGCATTTTTGGGCAAAATTCGTAATGACAAAGTACATATCGACGAGTTATTACTGCTCGATGATGCAGATCATGACTGTGTAAAACAGCCTGAGCTGTTGGATTGAGCCCACCCATCTTAATGATGAACAAGTGTTGGGATGAAATAAAAAGCGCGAATCTCGCGCTTTTTATTTGTTGGGGGGGCGTGAATTATTTAGCTTGCTCACGGGCAATCGCACGATAACCGATATCGCGGCGGCAGAACATGCCATTCCAACGGATTTGATCCGCCAGTTGGTAAGCGCGTTGCTGCGCTTCTAGTACCGTATTACCCAGAGCCGTTGCACATAGTACACGGCCGCCATTAGTGACCACTTGGTCGCCTTGGGTTTCGGTGCCCGCGTGGAATACTTTTTGTCCTGTTCTTTCTTGCGTCGGTAGACCAGAAATTACCTCACCTTTGGCGTAATCGCCTGGGTAGCCGCCAGCAGCCAGTACCACGCCGATCGAAGCACGCGGGTCCCACTTAGATTCCACTTGATCCAGTTTGCCAGCAATCGCCGCTTGGCACAGTTCAACCAGATCCGATTGTAGGCGCATCATGATCGGTTGGGTTTCTGGGTCACCAAAGCGGCAGTTGTACTCAATCACTTTCGGTGCACCAGTGCTATCAATCATCAAACCCGCGTAGAGGAAACCGGTGTAGGTGTTGCCTTCG